>JAYUVA010000465.1:0-4477 GCA_043754375.1 Candidatus Kuenenia sp.
TTTTTTGGCATGTAATTTGCTGAATTGGACAAGTTATCAACGGGCTGTTGAACAGCAAGGTTGCTTGTTTCTATTCCTCCGCCGATCGGCGAGATCTTGATGAATCCCTGGGTGATTTCATTTTTTTCGGCTCTTGCATGTTCGGTCCTCTTTGCGCCGATTGTGGCATTGATTGCTCGACGGTTCGGGGTTGTGGATCGCCCTGACGGCCAGCGGAAACTGCACGCTCGAATCGTACCCCTTGTGGGAGGCCCGACGGTACTGATTTCGTTGTTTGTCGGTCTGGGTGCTGCGTTGTGGATGCATCCAACATTGCTGACGGCGACTTACGCCGACATCAAATTTCTGGTGTCTTTGGGAGTGGCCGGTAGTCTGATTGTCGTGATTGGCATTTTGGACGACAAAATCGGGCTCCGTGGTCGCCAGAAACTTTTTGGACAATTTATCGCAGCGTTAATCATGATTCCATCCGGAATTGCGATCCGCAAGATTCAGATCTTCGGCATCCCGATCGAATTTGGAGACTTTTCTTCAATCGTCACGGTGTTCTGGATTCTCGGTGCGATTAACGCTCTGAATCTGATTGACGGTGTCGATGGTTTGGCGAGTACGATCGGAATCGTGCTCAGTCTTTCCGTGGCTGGCGTGACTGTGATACTTGGCGGTCGGGATGACGGATTGATAATCTCGCTCGCACTGGCTGGTGCCCTCACCGGGTTTCTGTTCTTTAACTTTCCTCCTGCTCGCATGTTTCTGGGTGATTCAGGAAGTATGCTGATCGGGTTGGTGGTAGGTTGCGTGGCCTTGAAAGGTTCCTTCAAGCAATACGCTGCGATGGCGTTGGTCATGCCTACCGCGATATGGGCCATCCCGATTTTTGACGTGGCAATGGCGATCGTAAGACGTCGGCTTACGGGTCGGAGCATTTTTAACACGGACCGCGGTCATCTGCATCACTGCCTCGTGCGACAGGGGCATTCGGGATCGCGTCTGCTGCTGGTGGTAGGATCACTGTGCGGGCTGACAGGGCTTGGGGCTGTCGCAGCAGCAGCATTCAACAACGAATTGCTGGCTGTCCTCGGCGTCGCAACAGCTCTGGCAATTCTGGTAGCCACCCGGTCCTTTGGTGCTGCCGAATTAACCTTGCTGACAAACCGAGTTCGTCGCTTTGCGGTTTCCCTGTTTCGCAAGCCGGAAGGAATCAGGCCCGTGCTGCATGATGAGCAGGTTCAGTTGCACGGAAAGCAGGAATGGCATCAACTTTGGCAAACACTGACGGAGTTTGCCGATCGTTTTGAAATGGATGAAGTTGAATTGCTGGTCAACATCCCCAGTGTCGGTGAAGAATATTATGCCAGTTGGCGATCGACTTCCAAAGTCGAACAGCACGACGCCTGGCGTTCAGAGATTCCGCTGATCATTGATGGCCAGAGGGTCGGTCAGATCAAAGTTCTGGGTGTCTGTGGCGATGGTTCGATTTGTGAATGGATGAGTGACCTGATCGGCGGATTGAGACCCTTTGAGGCTCAGTTGATTGAGCTCATTGGTGAAGTCCATGAAAAGTATGCTCCGCTGAAAGCACCGTCACTATCTGAGTCGGGATCGCTGCAACTGACTCAGCAGGCAACGGCCTGAGCCGTTTTTTCGGCGGATTGAAATATGCGGTTCCGTGACCGATCGAAGTCTCAGTCACACCCATCGGCAGTGCATTCCGCCGCCGTTTCTGGTACGCAAACGTCGCGTGGCCTGCCTTTGGCCCTCGAATGGAGTTCGCTCCTGGTTGCCGCCGTCACGGTCTGTATTCTGCCATGGTTGCTCGGTGGTGCCATCCCGAAAGCAAGGCTGGTGCTGCAAATCGGAGCCATTGCCGCTGCGGTGTTGACACTGCTGGCGCGACTCGCCGATCGCCGCTCGTTCGCAATCCCGCCCTTGGGAACATGGCTGTTGCTGGGAATGGCGGCCATCGGAATTGTGCAGCTTCAGCCGTGGATGCCTTCGGCAATTTCACTCATGAACCACGCCGTTCATCCGGAGTTTCGAGAGCATCGGCCACAGGCGATTTCAGGATCGGCCGCTAGTACGACTATGGAACGCATTCCCGCAGATTCACGTTCCGCTGCACCTGCGATGACCCGCCGCCATGTCGCTCAATGGATCTCGGTTGCTGTCCTGTTGTGTGCGGTGGCAGATTCGTTGAGTCGGCCAGGCCAACTGATGTGGATACTCGGGCTGATGTGTACTAACGCCTGTCTTCTGACGATCCTTTCACTGCAGCAGCTGTTCAACACGGGAAGTCGTGGGCTGAGTGAGCCGTGGATTATTAGCAAGACGTTGCCGTTCGGAAGCTTTGTCAATCCGAACAATGCATCCGGATGGTTGCTGGTACACATGGCAATGGCGATAGGTCTGGTCGTCGTTGTCTGGGGAAAGAATCCTTCGACGGGCTGGTCGCGATCATTCCAGCGACCCGCCTGGCGAGAACAGATCTTTGAAGTAGCCGCGATCGCGCGTCATCGCATTGCTTCGCTCAATAATCTCCAGATCATTTCCATCGTGACGCTCGTCCTGCTGCTGACGGGTGTCGCAGCGACGCTGTCACGTTCAGGCATCGTCGCTGGAGTTTTCTGTCTTGTGGCGTGTGCAGCATCCCGGATGCAATTGCGAAAGTCATTGTTGCTGCTTGTGCCGTTCTCAATTCTGCTGGCAAGTGTGACTATTCTCCTGACCGCATTTGAACTGGATACACTGATCTTGACTGAGCTGACGACGCTGAAGGATCCAGTTTCAGAATCCACCAGCCGCCTGCTCCACTGGTCCGATTCGCTGGATTCGTTGCAGGATTTTCCACTGCTGGGATCCGGGCAGGGTGCCTATGCCTGGTCCACGCTGCCGTACCAGCGGCGAGGCGGTACGCACTGGTTTATGAACGCCGACAATCAGTACGTGGAGATTCTGGTAGAATCCGGATTGCTGGGAGTGGTTCTGTTTGCCGGCTTCGGAATTCTGCTGACCGCCCTGTCGCTTCAACTTATTCTGAAAACGTCAAAACCGCGTGCGGATCAAGGCTTGTGGGCTCATCGAATTGCCATCGGGCTGGCAGGTATCGCGATGATGGCGTCGCAGGCGATCGTGGCAATCTTTGATTACGGGATCGGCCTGTGTTCAACGATGGCGGCGATTGCCGTGTTTGCAGGTTTATTGACCGCGATGCGCCGCAGCCAGCCTTCGATCCTGCGAACTTCGCCAGCATGGTATGCGTTGGATGGCGGGCTGGTGGGCTGGCTTTTACGCCTTGCACTGGTGGCGGCAGCCTGCGGACCAGTCGCGGAATTGCGCCACGCAGACCAGATTTATCCGGCAATTGTTGAATCTGCCAGACTCTTTGGTTCGCCGGTCACAAGGGACTCGCTCGAAAGACTCCCAGTGCTTGACGCACAGCTGACCGCCGCATTGAATCGATATCCGGATGACCCGATTGTCATTGATTCGCTGGTGAATGTGCTGGAAGGAAGATTCCGATTGCGCATGATCGATTCAATGGCTCCTCCGGATTCTCCCGTCGATCGATCTCAATTTCAGAACGCATGGACTCAGTTGACACCGCTGGGACTGGCCCACCGAGTTATAATGCTCAAGAAGAATCTGGATCCGGCCAGCTTCAAGGAACTGCAGACTTTGGTCAGAACAGTGTCTACAGAACTTCCATGGCATAAAATGGTGCGCGAGGCCTCCCGTCAGCTTCCGCTTGCACCGGGACTTGCGGTGGATACTGCTGCCGGATCGATCATCATCGGAAATCTGGATGACGCGCACCTGAACGAACTCAATACCGTCCGGTTTGCCCACCCCGCAGGAGCGCGATGGTTATATCAGTGCGGGGTAGTCTGCCTCATCGCCGATCGTCCGCAACAGGCAATGGAGTTCTGGAATCAGTCGCTGGAGGTTTCAGAGAATTTCCGAGTCAACATTCTGATAGATGCGTTGCAAGTCTGGACGCCCGATCAGGCCCTGGCTTTGTTCGCACCTGTGGACTACGCAGCAACGGTACGCGCTGGATTGGCGAAATCCCGTCCGGAACTGGAGGAAGGACTCTGGAAGAGAGCTGAATCGCAATGGCTGAACGTGGCCCGCAACCCCACGCTGGACCAAAGAATTCAGCGAGCGAATTACTTGTTGCGACAGGAATCACCTGAGGCTGCGCTGGAATGGATTGATGTGTGTCTGGCGGAATTTCCTGAGACGCTGGAAATGCGTCGAATGCGTGCCGAAACGCTTGAAAAACTTGGGAAAGTGGATGAAGCCATCGGAGAATGGCTGCGATATGAACACTTTGATCCGAAGAGTCCACTGCCGGCAACATCAATCAAGCGGCTGATGGACGCGAAATACAAGTGAACACGACTAATCCTGAGGTCCGCAGGCTTCGATCGCCGTCAATTCGCAATTGTCCGTTTTCGTTTAAGCCAGCGGGGAGGCG
>JAYUVA010000466.1:0-5104 GCA_043754375.1 Candidatus Kuenenia sp.
ATCACGACCTTGTCGGTGCGAGGAATCAGCAGTCGCACGACGCATGGTTGACCGTCGGCGAGGTACTTGGCCACCTGTTCTTCTGTCAACGCGCGCGACGCGCGGCTACTGATGTAAACGCGTTTTTCCTTCTCTGCGGCTTCGCGCTGAGCCTGCGTATCTGCCGGCAACTCAAAGTCGCGATACGCATTGCCCGACTCCAGCAGCCTCGCAAGAGCCGCATCGTACAGGTGTCGCCGCTGTGATTGAAAGTACGGACCATGAGAACCACCGACTTCCGGACCTTCGTCCCAGTCGAGCCCCAGCCAGCGAAACGCATCCAGAATCGGCCCCAGCGCTTCATCCATATTTCGCTGCTCGTCGGTGTCGTCGATTCGCAGAATAAACTGACCGTTGTTATGGCGTGCCCAGAGCCAGTTGAACAACGCCGTACGCATCCCACCAATGTGCATGTAGCCGGTGGGACTGGGAGCAAATCGAGTTCGAACGGTCATGGAGAAGATTTCATCATGTGGGGAAATTGCGGAGTCCGGCGATGCCTCGCGTTGGTTCGCGTGCCTCATCGTGTCGAACTATAGTAAAGCTCGCAGGGTGGAACCAGCGGCGCGCTCCTGCAGAAACCCACGGCTCGCCAGTTTGCGAATCTGCGATTCCTGTAGGGTGCGTGAAGCGGAGCGCAACGCACCACTTTCCTGCACATTCGCACATGGTGTGTTTCGCTCCGCTTCACACACCCTACCGTAAATTGACAAACTGGCCGACACTGTGCAGCAACCACAGTCCCTGTGACTTACAGACCTCTCCGAGTATAGTGTCCGCTTCTCCATCGTCAGCAATTCCTGAGAGATCCTCAATGCGGTGCTTTCGGCAAATCTTCGTACTCCTGACGTCAGTGATGATGTTCGTGCCGGCGTCCGGCGGCGACATGGCACTCGCTGACGAAAATGCGGCTGTTCCCGCGATCGAACTGCTCAAGTCATGGATCAAGGATCATGACCTGAACGACGAAAACCTGTCAGCCCTGAATTCACTGGCATTTTCCCTGACAGCACTGACGGCCGATGAGGCGCAGCAGGCGACAACCGAATTGTGGTCCGCACGCACAACGTTTCTGAAGCAAACCAGGCAGGCAGAATTCGATAACCGCGAGATTGTCATTGACGAACTCAGGATGCCGTTCTGGTACAAAGTCTTCGGCGACGCGCCGGCAGAAGGGCGGAGCCTGTTCATGTCCATGCACGGAGGCGGAGGTGCACCAGCAGCCGTCAATGATCAACAGTATGAAAATCAGAAGCGCCTTTATCAACCGGAGGAAGGCGTCTATCTGGTACCGCGTGCCGCAACGAATACCTGGGACCTTTGGCATCAGTCGCACATCGACACTTTCTTTGAGCGTCTGATCTCAGACATGATTCTGTTTGAAGATGTGAATCCGGACCGTGTCTACATCATGGGATATTCTGCGGGCGGTGATGGAGTCTATCAGTTGGCACCGCGCATCGCTGATCGCCTGGCGGCGGCAGCCATGATGGCAGGGCATCCAAATGAATCCCGGCCGGAGGGATTGCGGAATATCGGTTTCACGATTCATATGGGAGCGAACGACGGTGCTTACAATCGAAATGCCAAAGCAGAGGAGTGGGGCAAACTCCTTGATGCACTTCAGGCTGGCGACAAAGCTGGCTACGTTCACGAAGTCTCGCTCCATGCAGATCGCGGCCATTGGATGAATCTGGAAGACGCTGTGGCGGTCCCGTGGATGGCACGCTTCACGCGCAATGTCTGGCCAGATCGAATCGCATGGGTTCAGGATGATGTGCGACACGAGCGGTTTTACTGGCTGCAGGTTCCGAAAGAATCGGCAGCAGCGGGTGATCGCATTGTGGCGTCCGTCAACGGGAACGAAATCTCCATCGAATACTGTGATGCGAAGGGGATCACCCTGCTGCTCAGCGACAGCCTGCTCGATCTCGACAATCCGGTGTGCGTCAAATTGCCGTCGGGCGCAACATCGCAGCACGACGTGAAACGCACAATTGCCGACATTGCGGACTCTTTGACAGAACGCTTTGACAAGGGTGCGTGCTACTCCGCCAGGATTGTTCTGCCCATCAGCGAAAGTGAGTAAACGCAGGTTCAGAATGCAGTCCTGGATTCCGAGTGGGAAACTTCATGGGCAACGTGATATGATTCAGGGTTCGAGGTCAGGCCTTGGCTGGGGCAAAGGGATTGCAGCGTGATTTCATATCGAGCACTCAAGAAGATCATCGGTGAAACAAGCCTTGAGAGAAAGTGCCGCTTTCTTTTCGGGTTCGCGTTGTTGATACTGATCACCGCCAGCTTCTGGCTTTACGACTTCAGCACGCGTCGATTGATTGATTCACAACAGGTGTTGGCCGCGAATTCCCTGGTCGATCGAATCCTGCAGTTGCATCACTACCGCTTGTTCATTGCGCAGGAGGAGCCGGCAACCGGAGACCAGTCTACACTGCCTTACGTCAACGATGATTCGGAATCCACGGCGCCGTCCGGCAATGCGGAAATCCGCGATACGACCAGCCGCGACGCAACTCTTGCCTACATTCGGCTGATTCTGTTTGAGCAGTCAGCCAATGACGAACCCAACTTTGACGCCGGATCCATCTGGAAGCTGACAAACGCCGCGAACGAGTTCCCGGAGAATGACATCGGCTTCGACGCGCGGCGCATCTTTCTGGACGAAGAACGGACCGAAGATGATCACTGGATTATCCGGTCGGAGGCCGGCAAGCCGCGTATGCTTTCGTATTACTCAGCTATCCGAGTGAAGGGATTCTGCACCAAATGCCACTCGCCGGAGGGTAAAGTCGGAAACATCGCGAACCTGCAACCGGAACGATTTTTGATGTCTGCCGGGACAGAATCGCCAACCATGCCTGATCCTGCGGGCTCTCATGTCGCCGCTCCGGATGCCACAGCCTCCTCGGAACCACCCGTTGCCGGCGCTTCGCCTGAAAGACAGCCTCGACCGCCGTTAATGAGCATTCTCCGGATCGACCTGTCGTTGGAATCCGTGGACGCGCAACTGAGCCGAAACCGTGCGATTCTGCTGGCGACCGGAATTGTCACCGCATTTCTCGCGATGCTTGTCGCGTACGTCATTGTCCGGTACATCATTGTCAAGCCGGTACTGCATCTGAAAGACGTCAGCGACGAGATCGCCCGCGGCAACCTCAACCTGCGCGCGGAGATCAGCACGGGGGACGAGTTTGAAGAACTGAGCCATGCTTTCAATCGCATGTTGAGACACATGATGACCGGCAACGATGAACTGCGGTCACTCAACGACAGCCTTGACGGCAAAGTCGATCAACTGGCGCAGGCCAACATGGAACTGTTTAACAACAATAAGCTCAAGGACGATTTTCTGGCCACAATCAGCCACGAACTCCGCACGCCACTGAACAGTATTCTGGGCTTCAGCGATATTCTGCAGACCACCGCGAATCTGGATGAGCGACAGAAGAGGTACGTGCAGAATATCCAGACATCCGGTCAGTCGCTGATGGTGCAGATCAATGATCTGCTCGATCTTGCCAAGATCGAGAGTGGAAAGATGGATCTCCATCTCACGACGATGAATCTGTCAGACGTGCTGGAGATTCAGGTGCAACAGATTATGCCGCTGGCCGATCGTAAAAACATCGATCTGAAGACGGACACACCGCAGGCACCGCTGCCCATGATGTTTCAGGACCGGGGGAAGATTTGCCAGCTCGTCACGAACCTGCTTTCCAATGCCATCAAGTTCACTCCGGAAGGCGGACGTGTGCGAGTTTCGTCTCGTTTGATCGACGACAATTCCGTTGAGTTCTCGGTGGAAGATACAGGCATCGGGATTCCGTTGCAGGAGCAGGAACATATCTTTGAAAAGTTCCGCCAGGGAACATCCGATCCCGGTGGCCGCGACCACACGAAACGCGAATACGAAGGCACGGGCCTCGGACTGTCGATCGTTCGCGAACTTTCGCGGCTGCTGGGCGGCGATGTCACGTTAAGAAGTGAGTTCGGTAAAGGCAGTCTGTTTGTCGTGCGGCTGCCGCTGCAGGCTCCTGAGAAAAAATCTGAGCCCTTGATTCCACTGGAATCCAGATCATCAACAACTCTGTCCCGCATCACCAGCGTCGATTTGATGACAACTGCAGACAGCAACGACGCTCGACCATTCTCCCGGGAAATTTCAATCGACGTGCAGTCCATTTGACGGAGCTGACGTCGCTTTATACCACGAGCGTTTAACCGCGTGGGCACCGCCCCGCGATTGGGAATCCAGCCGGCGTGACGCGGCCCGCTGGGCACGCGGTTAAACGTGCCAATGTCAACCGCGTGCGGTATAGCAACGGACGTTCAGGGCAGAAACACCGATGTCATCCCGGTCATTTTAGGAGTTCTTGAAAAATCAGCCGCATTGCTCGAATTTCTTTGTCACACAATGTGATTCTTTTCCGCTTGGCGATACAGTCGAGCGGCTCGACGTACCTTCAGAGTGGACTACACAAATTCTTTGATTGTTGAGTTCTGAGAACAGGACGATCTTTATGACTTGTACAGGCTTTCAGATTATGCGACCGCTGACGTGTGACATTCCTTGTGTACTGCTCGTGTTGCTGGCCAGCGGTTGTCAGCCTGCCGCGAGCAGTTCAAACGAAATTGTGATCGGCCATTTTGCGTCAATGACCGGTTCAGAAGCAACATTTGGGCAATCCACTGATAACGGGATCAAGCTGGCTGTCGACGAAATCAATGAGGCTGGCGGAATCGGCGGAAAGAAGATTCGGTTGATCACCTATGACGACAAGGGTGACGCTCGCGAAGCGGGGACCGCTGTGACACGATTGATAACCAGAGACGGCGTGGTTGCGGTGCTCGGCGAAGTCGCATCGGGGCTTTCGCTGGCGGGGGCGCCGGTTTGCCAGGAATCCGGCATTCCCATGGTGAGTCCGTCATCGACGAATCCAAAGGTGACGGAAGTTGGCGACATGATTTTCCGAGTCTGCTTTATCGATCCGTTTCAGGGTTCGGTCTGTGCAAAGTTTGCCCGGGAACATGAAGGATTAAAGGCTGA
>JAYUVA010000467.1:0-17383 GCA_043754375.1 Candidatus Kuenenia sp.
TCCTGCATTGAACAGACATGGTAACGTTCGGCGACACTCTGCATCTGAGCGGCAAATTGTGACGGCGTGGTACTGATCAATCCCGGATAGCAGGGGTCGTCCGGGCGGGTTTCGTCAATGCGATGATAGGCCAGGACGCGCAGCAGGGGACGATTCCGGTTGCGACGCTCTGCCTGATGGACGACCATCTCGAAGGCTCGGGTATCCGAAAGCTGAGCGACCATGTGCTTGAGGGTTGAGGCAAACATGTTGACCTTACGACGTAATCGGATCAGGAAGCACTCGCGGCATTGACGATGCGGGACGTGGCATCGAGTTTATGGGCTCGCAGTTCGAAAACGTCGGCGTCCGGAGCCTGACGGTCGAGTGATGCCATTCCCATGCGATCCAGCACTCCTGAGAGAGTCAGTTCATGGGTACCAAAAGAAATGATTTGAGATTCGACGGCAATGCCCAGCTCACTGACAATACCTGCCTGCAGACGCCGAGTCATTGCTTCCGCCTGGCTGGCGTTGGTTTCGGGGAGCAGCATCAGTATCTGGTCACCAACCCGGACGGACAGATCATGTGACTTCGTATGTTCCTGCAGAATTCTGCTGATGCCGCCGACGACGTATTCCCTGCTCAGTGAATCCGTCAGATTCTGTACAAGTCTGGCCAGGATCTTTGATGTGACCTGGCCAGGAGTCAGGGAAACGAATGTCAGCGGGCGTTCGTGTCTGCGAGCACGACGAATTTCTTCCAGCAGTGCTGTTTCTGACTGTCTCAGGTTGGGTACCGATGTCGCTCGCAGAACGTCCAGCATCTGTCGGGAGGTCATGACGAATTCGTCAGTATTCTGAGCCACCTTCAGGCACACGTATTGCGAAATCAATAACGTAACAACTTCGGTCAACGCGATTGGCAGCGTTTCGAGGTTCACTGCATAACCCAGCAGACACTTGCCCACGATCCAGATGACGCCGTACGCCGCAGCGACGACGCCGAGATTCTGTCGCCGCAAAAACGGAAATGCCAGCATGGATACACCAACAGTCGTCGATAGCCCGTACACGAACGAAGCGATGTTCACCGGCGGAAATACACGTTCCACATTGAACAGTGCGAAGAACCAGCACAGTGCTGTGATTGTCCAGATGCGATGCGTTTTCATTAGCGACTCCTGCGAACGGTGTGGATTTGTGTGTAAGTATCAGCGGTCGTGCAGGAGTCTCTGCCGTCTGGCGGTGCCATACCGTCTAATTCGACTGTCCCAGATTGGCTGAAAAAGGTGTCTGGAACTCTCCGGCATCAGATTCTCGCAGTGTATTCTGATGCCTCCAAAGTTCCAGACACCTTTTTCAACGCGATTTCCTGCTCGGGTCGTGCATCTGGGACAGTCGAACTAATAAGCACCTTTGGGCTTAACGACCGCGGCGATTGTGCGAAACAGAAGTTTCAGGTCGAACCAAAGGCTTCGTTTACGGATGTATTCAATGTCGAGTCTCAGACGGTCATCAAAGTCGATGTCGCTGCGACCACTGACCTGCCAGAGCCCGGTGATGCCGGGCTGAACCTCAAGGCGTTCCGTGTGCCACAGAGTGTAAGTATTCGCGCTGAAAGATGTTGGTCTTGGGCCTACAAGGCTCATGTCACCTTTCATGACGTTGAAAATCTGAGGTAACTCATCCAGGCTTGTTTTTCGCAGAATCTTACCGACACGAGTCACTCGAGGGTCGTTGCTGATTTTGAAGTCCGGCCACGTGAGTTCGTTGAAATGCCGTAACTGCTCTTTCAGCTCTGCAGCATTCGTCACCATCGTGCGGAGTTTAAACATCCGAAAACGACAGCCGCTGCGTCCGGTTCTTTTTTGCGTGAAGAAGATCGGCCCTGGATTTTCAATCCAGATGGCAATTGCACAGAGAGCCACGATCGGCAACACAATCGGCATCAGCATCAGACAGATCGCCAGATCAGTGATTCGTTTGCTGATAAGATAAAAACGCCCCGGTCCGAGACCGGCCGCATCCGCGTTGCCGGTCAGCAGTGGCTTCACACGAGCGACGCTTGATATTGACGGGAACACTGCCATGTTGTGTGGTGTTTCCTCAGCAGAGCTGTGGGAAGCGAAATGTGAATTTTTCGTGCAGGAAATGTTTGTGCCAATTAACACAAATTGATTTCACAGTTGAGTATTCCAGCCGAAGAATTCCCCGGCAGAGTTTCTTTAAGAAAACAGACCGACTGACAGTTGCATTTTAACCACATGCCGGAGCATCAGCTGAAACTCCGATGGTGGTTACAGACGATCTTCGACCAGAAGCGACTCCGGCCTGTTCGATTGTCCCGATGGTATGGGGCGTTCCAGCGACCACCTTGATTGATACTCCGCGCGGCTTGAAACAAGGCTTTTTCGATCACGGGACTCTAACCCGCAGCGTCAGCGAGGGGATTGAGATTTGCAGCCCTCGCTGACACTTTGCAGCCCTCGCTGACGCTTCGGGTTCATGTCACTTTCGACCGTGTGTGGTATAGGACCTCGACTTTGCTTTGACTTGCGTCGCAGGACCAGTTCCAGCAGATACCGTCGACACTCAGCAAGAAATGGACGAGGATCGCGGCGACTGGCAACCGCGAAAATCTTTCGACCTTTAAGCGATCGCAGCCAGTCAGGCAAAGAGCTTTCACCGCGTCGCCACGCTCTCATTCCTGCCAGCAGGTCTCGTCGCAGATGCACCCATTTCAGTGGCT
The DNA here is from genome assembly GCA_043754375.1 of Candidatus Kuenenia sp. Classification (GTDB taxonomy): domain Bacteria; phylum Planctomycetota; class Planctomycetia; order Planctomycetales; family Planctomycetaceae; genus SXXK01. The sequence continues at coordinate 2,731 of JAYUVA010000467.1, forward strand.
GGGCGGAATTGGCCTGCTTTGAGACCTCGGGCATCGTCAGTTCAGCTGCGTCACAATACATGGTGAGCAGGAGTGGAACGCCGCAGGCTTCTGCCATTGCCGATCGCCCCGTGGGGCGCCCAATATTCGGTTCGACAATCAAATGTTTGCCTGAACGCTGGTCACGTTTGAACTCGATGTAGCCGAGGCCGCGGTAATTGAGTCGTTGAAAAAAGGCGATGGTCTCTTCAGCGACAACAGGGTTATTCGATTCCTGAGCCAGGCAGGCCGTGCCGAATTCCGGCGGCCACTGGCGGGTCTTCTGCGATGTATACGCGCAACGAGGGATCCCGTTGCGATCGAAGTAAACGTTGACTGTGAAGCAGTCTTCAACACTTCCCTGAATGTACTCCTGAGCGATCAGGGTCTCGCTGTATGCAGAATACTTTTGCCATGCTGATAACAACTCGCCGGGGCTGTCGGTGCGGACAGCTTTGAGAGATGTATTCGTCTCCCATTTCGGCGTCTTGACAGCTGGCTTCAGGAAAACAGGAAACGTCAGATCGTCGGCGGCTTGCTGAGCATCTGACTGCATCGCGAGGACCCGTGTCTTTGGTACGTGAAAGCAATGTTGTTCAGCGAAGCGAGCGAATTCAACCTTGTCGATCAGTGTTTTCAGCAGTTGATCTTCAGGCAACACGAAGGAGTAGTCCTGCAATTCTTCTCGATGCTCTGAAATCGTCAGCACGCTCAGATCGATGCATGGTACGAGTACGGGATTCCGGCCAAAATCTGCCCGCAGAGACCGAAGTGTGGCAACCAGGTCCGGACCATGAGTCGCCGATGGATGGATCTGTTCGATGGTGTTGGTTTGACAGCAGAAATGGTCGATCCTGGACGCAAGTCCGATTACACGAATCCCATAAGAACTCAACAGCCGCGATGTCTGTAATCCCGTGACACAGTCGAGGCCAATCACAATCGCCGTCGGCCCGTCAACTCTCACCGGCGTCTCGTGGCGTGTATCGGCTATGCGTTGCTGCCGATACTGCATAATGCGATCGTGGCACAGTGTGATCACCTGCGAGAAGCAACCTTCTGCATCGACGACATCACTGGCAGGCATTTGACCGAGGAACATGCGGTAATATTCCCGCCGTCGTTGAAGAGATTCCCGTGTGCCTTCCTGTTTTCTCGCCAGCATCGTCTCCGCAGAAACGTCCAGCAGGATGGTCAGGTCGGGTTTGCTGTACACATGCTTCAGAAAGAAACCGTGAATCTTCTGCCAGATTGTGCGATGACCGGTATCGACGACGTCGTATTCGTGGTAGTCGATAAAGAAATCCCGGTCCTGCACGACGACATAACCGCAGATCAGCCACCAGCGAATCACCGACAGACGAAAGCATTCTTCGGCAATCAGATGACTGACGCGCAGTCCGCCCTTCATGAACCGCAGCATTCGCGTAAGAACATTGCTGCCCGCCTGATGGCGGCTGCGAGGATCTCGGGGACCATCAGCATCCGGTGGCGCGCCGCTCCAGCGTCGGATAGCCCTCTGCAGCCGTGACGTGGGCAGCATGATGTTGCTGGATTCCAGATTCACGCCCATGTAGATCCGGCGTACCGGAATTCGCATGCGCTCAATCAGTTTCTCCGCAACCGCAGACTTCCCGCATCCGTCAGGGCCAATCAGTGTGATTCGAAACATGCTGGTCAGCTTTTCGAAAACAGAGGAGCGATTGCTTCGAACAGACGCGTCGGAGACATCGGATATGGGTGGTACACGATATGTGCGGGCAAATGGCCAAGTCTCGACTGCAGAAGTTCCCGTTCCCTGTGGGCCGCGTGTTCGAGCAAGCGGTTTTCCCTGCCGGGAAATGCGAAACGGAACATCCGGTACCGTTCCAGCAGATGGCTGCGTTCCTGTTCCAGAGCCGGAGCCAGCGCGTTGAGCACAAAATCCGGGTCAGCTTCTTCGACGCGATACTCAGGCGAATCGTGGGACAGCACAAACAGCAGATGATCAAGTCTGCCACTGGGATCGGTAATGGGCGTTTCGAAAATCGTGTCAGGCAGGACCTCAAGATAACGCTGTCGATTCAGCAGTGAAATCAGTCGGCGTGTTGTCTTTCCGGGCAGCAGTCGGTTAATCGGCTTCATCGTCAGGGCGGCGTCCATCGCCCCTGCCGCAATCCGCAGGCTGCGCATTCTGAAGCGATCCTGCCAATCCAGTCGTTGGCGAAAATTGGGCAGTTCATCCACATGCCAGTCCCAGACGTGCATCGGTTCAGGAATACCCTGCATGCCATCTTGCTGCAGATAGACCCACTCGTCACCGATATAGCGCGCGCCGTGGGCCATGAAGCCCAATAATGTCTCTGTCTTGCCGCCCTGAGCCCAGCCGGCACACAACACACCGTGCCCATTGTATTCGAACGCCGACGCGTGCAGCGGCAATGCATCCCGCTGCAGGGCCGTCAGATTAATGATTTCGATCAGCAGCGGCAGATTCTTCAGTCCCGATTCACAGACCAGTTCACATTCACCGCCAACATCTTCGAACGGAACCTGCAGGCGAATGACGGACTTGTTCTTACCACGAATCACGAAAAACCGGTTGCCGGAAAAACCGCAGTCGTGTCCACCGATCAGACGCAGTGGCCCGTCGGTTTCTATCCTGTCAACGAAACGAACTGTGATATCGGGCAAACGGATGAGTGGCTTTCGGATCGGCCCCAGCATGCCGGCAACTAACTCACAATCTTCAGCGCGATCAGACAGAACGCGTATCCCCACGATTCCAAACAGGTCGAAGTCGGCGGTGCATTGAGTTGCTGGAAAAGTGGCGATCATTCGCTTTCCGTGAGCATCGGAAGTTCCAGAAACGATTTGAAATCCGGGCGAAGAGGGTGCCCACGTCCTCAAACGTAGGCCGCAGAAATCTCTCATGCTGAAATTTCGGTCATCCTCGCAGCATCGCAACTGCTGAATTTCTCAAGACAGGTTGCCTTTTCCGAACTGTGGCGTTTCGGCAACAACCCCTGGACGCCGATAGTGCGGGTTATAGGTATCTTTTGGGTATCTGACGGAACACTTTCTTCCCAGTCCGCGAATTGCCTGTCCTGCGACCGCCTCCGTAAATGACCGAGCTAGGTTTCCCGGATGCAGAATCAGGGAGGTGATGCGCACACAGGGTGCAGATTCCGTTGTTGAAGCAGTTTGAAGAAATGACGAACTGATTAGAACACTGGCAGCGAAAGTCGCCGGGGTTAACGGCACGACCGGTGGCTGCAAAGCCAGCGAAACTCCTGTTCAGTCCTGCTGCATCGGTTCCTAAAACGTTCTCTTCAGCCACCAGTCAGCATCCGGAAGTCAAGCGTCAGCCGGTCGCAGCCAATGACCGGAAGTCGCATTGAATTGCCTTATGGAACAAAAAAATGACGAACCACCACACCTCACCTCAGCCACAAATCGACCTCAGCGAGTTGCTGCGAGGCTGGAAAACAGTCCTCGTGGCCACCGTCCTGGGCATGGTGACAGGCGCGGCGCTGCTCATGAGCATTGCGCCTCATCACGAAGTGAGCGCTAAGATCATTGTTCAACCTCGGGAAGTCGCGTTGGACGGCCGAACCGGTGCCGCCCCGCGCGACAAGGAATTTCTGCCGACTCAATCGGAAATTTTTCAGAGCCCTGCGGTGATCGAAGACGCCATTCAGCGAATCAGCAACGGTGTCAGCGTTGATATGCTGACCAGCCAAGTGACCCGCATTACGAAGAATCTGAAGGTCGATCCGCTTGCCGGTACCAGCATCCTCATGATTCGTTACGCGGACGCGAGCGCTCAGGATGCAGCCGAGATTCTGAATGCGCTGATTGCCAGCTATACGGAATATCTCGCTCGCACGGAAAATCAACAGCATCGCGAATTGATGCTGGCACTGACTGAGCATGACGCGGAACTACGAAACACACTCAGCCGACTGCAGTCAGAATTTGAACAATTGAAACAGTCGCAGACAGTCTCAGCCGGGACAGACCCGGATGCCCTCGCCCGCATCATCGCGGGACTGGAAGAAGCTCTGACCACGACTCAAAGCCGCCTGCTCACGCTGGAACGTGCAGCGACACGGATCAGTCAACAAGGACGAAGTTTGTTAACGATGACTCCTGGAGCCGTGCGTGACGCGGACTTGAACCTGGCGCAGCAACCGGCAAGTGCGAGCCTCGAATTAAGCGAACTTGCCGTCCTCAGCAGCGAAGGCTGGACCGGGATACCAAGTCCGGCGGCAGCGGAAGACCGACTTCGTCTTGCACAGTCGCGCTTCGACGCACTCAGCCAGACGCTTGGGCCAAATCACCACGAACTGCAGGCCGCCAAAGCCAGCGTCAATTCCGCCGCAGCCGAACTTCAGCGTCTCGTCCAGACCGCTCCGGATATTCTGCGGCAGAAATTGGAAAGCACGCGTCTGGAGGAACAGACACTGCAAACCCGCTATGACGCACATCTGCGCATCAATCATCTCACTGCGGTCACACGTCTGCGGGAGTCGCAAAAGCTGGGCGACATAGAACGAGCGCAACAGGCTTACGAATCCGTGAATGCTCAACTGCAGCAATGGCAAATGGCTGATCAGGCCATGGCCGGCGGACGCGCAGGGATCGCAGTATCGGTTCTGGAACCCCCAACACCGGGTGAACGATCGTTTGTCGCGAATCCCGTGATCGTGATGGGCATCTCGGGACTGCTGGGACTGCTGTCCGGTGTCATTCTGTTGATCGCCCAGCCTCAGATTCGACTGTTGTGGGCTCAACAGACAGGGCAACTGCAGTCGACAAGATTCTCACCATCCGTCTAACGATTTCACGATGAGTAATCGAACGTGATTCCAGCCAGAAGTCAATCAGCTACCTCTCCGTCACACACATGCCCAGGGCCTCGTGTGGCCTACATGATGTCGCGTTTTCCGAAGATCACGGAAACCTTCATTCTGTACGAGATGCTGGCCGCTGAACAAGCCGGGGCTCTTGTCGAAGTATTTCCGCTGCGCCGCGAGAAGACCACGAAAATGCATCCCGAGGCCATCGACTTCGTGGATCGCGCTCACTTTGTTCAACTGATATCACCTGAGATCGTCCGCGACAACGTCCTCATGCTGTTGACTCACCCGCTGCTGTGGACAGGAACTTTGTGGACAATCATTCGAGCCAATCTTGGCTGTCGTCGATTTCTCTTCGGCGCGCTGGTTGCTTTTCCGATGTGCGCGACGCTGGCCCGCCGCATGAAACAACTGCGGATCGAGCACATTCACGCTCATTTTGCGAGTCATCCGGCGGCCGCAGCATGGATTATCCATCAGTTCAGCAACATCCCCTACAGTTTTGTCGCTCACGGATCGGACCTGCATCGTGATAGACATATGTTGTCCGAGAAAGTACGCGACGCCGCTTTTGTCGTGGCAATTTCCAATTACAACCGTCAAATCATTCTGGAAGAAACCGGCGTCCAGCATTCCGACAAAGTGAAGGTCATTCACTGTGGAGTGAACCCAGCGGACTTTCGTCCCCTGAATAATCTACCAGCGACAGCGAACTCTGGCCTGTTGCATGTGCTGTGCATTGGCACGCTGCACGAGGTCAAAGGGCAGACTTACCTGATTGATGCTGTCAGGACTGTGGTCCGAAACGGCGTCAGGCTGAAGCTGCATCTTGTAGGTGATGGTCCCGATCAACGAATGCTGGAGCGCCAGGTGGAAGACGGGGGATTAAGCGGCGTGGTCACTTTTGAAGGCCGACGAGACCGGCGCGAGATTATTGAACTGCTGCACTCCGCCGACATTCTGGTCGCCCCCAGCGTTCCGACAACGGACGGGCGTCGCGAAGGCATTCCCGTGGTGCTGATGGAAGGCATGGCAACTGCATTGCCCGTGATTTCGAGTCGACTGTCCGGAATTCCTGAGCTGGTGCAGCACGAAGTCAACGGCCTGCTGACTGAACCCGGAGACACCGCCGCAATTGCTGCAGCTCTGCAGCGACTGTGTGAAGACGCTGACCTCAGACATCGGCTCGGAGCCGCAGGCAGAAAAATGGTCGAAGATCGCTTCAGCCTCGATGTAAGTGTTCGCAAAGTTCTGAGTCACATCTGTGGCGTCGAATCGCCAGTCGATCATCAAAATCACATGCAATCCGCAACACCTGTAACATCGCTCGAAGATCATGTGTTCGCCGAGGTGACTCGATGAACGTCAACGAAATTCTGTTCTGGAGCGCTGTGGCTGTCATCCTTTACACATACATCGGATTCCCCCTGCTGTCGTGGATGCGAAGCTGGATGTGTCGTCGTCCACCCATGAACGGTGACATCACGCCGACCGTCAGTGTGTTGATTGCCGCTCACAACGAAGAAGACAACATTGGTGAAAAAGTTCGCAACATGCTGGCACTGAACTACCCGCGCGAACTGGTGCAGATTATTGTTGCGTCGGACGGGTCGAGCGATCGGACCATCGACATCCTGAAGTCATTCGACGAACCGCGACTCACGGTGCTGGATCTCCCCCGCGCCGGCAAAGCAGCGGCATTGAATGCGAGCATTCGGCAATGCACTGGTGAGATTCTGGTGTTTTCAGATGCCAACAGCATGTTTGGTAAGGACGCACTCAGGGCTCTCACTCGACCATTTGCGGACCCTGCAGTCGGCGGAGTAGCGGGAGACCAACGGTATTCCAAAGGCGACAGCAGATCAGTGGCCGATGCCGGCGAACGCAGTTACTGGAACTTCGATCGTCGCATGAAACACTGGCAGAGCCAGGCCGGAAACGTCACATCAGCAACCGGAGCAATCTACGCAATTCGCCGGTCGCTGTTCACCACGATACCTGAAGGTGTGACGGACGACTTCGCCACATCAACGGCAGTCATCGCTCAAGGCTATCGGCTGGTTTTTGCGGTCGATGCGGCATCATACGAACCGGTCGCTGCCAGCAGCGGTGTGGAATTCGGTCGCAAAGTCCGCATCATCACCCGCGGACTTTGCGGTGTTCTGCAAATGCGGACTCTGCTGAATCCATTGCGCTACGGTTTCTATTCGGTGCAGTTGTTTTCACACAAGGTCCTGCGTCGGCAGATGGTGTTTCCGCTCTTACTGTTGTTTGTGTCCAGCATTTTTTTGGCTCAGACCTCACTCATCTATCTGCTGGCAGCGACCGGGCAGGTGTCCTTCTACGTCGCCGCGCTGATCGGCTGGTTACTGAACAGAACTAAACTCGGCCGCAGGAAGCCCTTTTCACTGCCGTTCTTTTTCTGCATGGTGAACTTTGCGTGTCTGATCGCCACCTGGAAATCGCTGCGTGGAAAACGAGTTGTCCTGTGGGAACCACAGCGAGCCGAATTCGGCAAAAAGTCTCTGACAGTCGTCACCGAAAACTGATTCATGTCCACAACACTGCACAATCCGGCTGTTCGCATGCACGGTCGCCGCATGGCAATCGGATCAGCGTTTCTGTGCGCCGGGTTAATTGCCGTGGGTGCCGTGATGGAAGGACAGCCGCTGGTCGCACTGGCTGCGATCGTCGCCGTCCCCGCCGCGTTGTTTATTCTCGCGAAACCTGATTCGGCTATCCCGGTGGTGCTGTTTCTGATTTACTCGAATGCCGTTGTCGTGGCTGTTCGTTTTCATGGAGTCCCATCGTTTGCCGCGATGCTTGTTCCGGTGCCACTGATCCTTCCATTGTTTTACAACATTGTCCTGTTACGGCAACGCCTTGTTGTCGGCCCCGCTCTCCCCTGGCTTGTCGGGTTTATCGGCTGGCAGCTGATTTCGGCCATGTTCTCCCGAGCACCTGACAAGGCCATTGACGGGGTGATGAGCACGGTGTTTGAAGGACTGCTGATGTATATCCTGATCACGAACGTGGTGCGTTCACCAGAGATGCTCAGGCTCAGCGTCTGGGCACTGATCGCGGCCGGCACATTAATGGGAAGTATTTCCGTCTACCAGCAGGCTACCAAATCGTTTGATTCTGACTTTGGTGGTTTCGGTCAGCTTTCGGACGGCGACGGCTTTGAGGTTGCGGAAGGGCACGGCACCGTACGTCAGCGACGTTTGGCCGGACCGATCGGTGAAAAAAACCGTTACGCTCAGGTCATGCTGATGCTGATTCCACTGGCGTTGTCTCGCTTCTGGATCGAGCGTCGCGTTGGGCTGCGTTCTGTCGCTATGGTGTCGGCGATCCTGATTGCGATGGGGTGTGCACTCACGTTTTCAAGAAGTGGTGCTGTTGCTTTTGTGTTGATGCTGACCGTTGGGCTGGCGCTGAAGTTCGTTTCACCGAAACAGGTGGCGCTACTGGGCTTTGGTGGCCTGCTGTTGCTGCTCGCGGTACCACAGTATCGCACGCGACTGGCGACGGTCCCCACGGCACTCGGCATCTTTGGAGCGTCATCCACAGAAGCAGAACCGGACGGAGCCATCCGTGGCCGGGCGACAGAGATGCTGGCCGCCGGTCGCATGGCCATCGATCATCCTGTGTTCGGCGTCGGACAGGATATGTCCGGCGAATACACACGTGAATATGGACAGGTCGGCGGCCTGCGAGCTCTGGAAGGCCCGCGCGAAACTCACTGCATGTTCCTGGAAATCCCTGCGGAGACCGGAATCCCCGGCATGCTGCTGTTTCTGAGCATGCTTGCAGCCACCATCCTGTCCGTGCTGCGGACCCGGTCTCTGATCAGCAGTCTTGACCGCGAACCTGCACAAACCCTGTCAGCGTTTCTGCTGGCGATTACCGGTTACCTCGTGATGGGAATCTTTCTGCACATGTCCTACGTGCGCTACTTCTGGCTGATGCTGGCCATGACTGATGCCGCCACGTGCGTGGCTCGCATGGCCCACAATCCGACAAGGTTTGATGCGCAGGAGGCCATCGCATGACTTCAATTGAACCACAAAACGCAACAGACTCCGGGAGCCAGGGCAAGTCTTCTTACCAGACAAAGAAGCTGATCCGCGGATCGTCACTGCTGACTCTGGGGCGAGTCATCGCTATCATGCTGAACTTCCTGACGCAGGTCATGATTGTTCGCTGTCTGATGAAATCGGATTACGGAGCGTTTGCCTATGGCCTGTCGATCGCATCGATGGGAGCCAGTGTCGCGGTTTTCGGACTGGGACGAACTCTGAACCGTTTCGCGCCGATGTTTCACGAAAAGAGTGAATTCGGCAAGATGGCGGGGACGGTGGCGTTAACGCTGTGCTGCGTCACGGGCCTCAGTATTGCCATCGTGCTTCTGGTTCTGGCAACGCAGGGATATATCAGCGCCAATCTGGTCAGCGATCCGCTGTCGATGTCACTCATGCTGATCCTGATTCTGATGGTCCCGCTGCATGCCATCGATTCGATCCTCGACGAACTGTTTGCCACGTTCGCCAAACCGAGGGAATTGTTTGTTCGACGACATCTGATCGCTCCGCTGTTGAAAATGCTGGCCGTCGTGCCGTTGTTTTTTGCTCATTCCGACGTGCGAATCCTAGCCGTTTCGTTTGTTGTGTGCGGCTCGATCGGAACATTGTATTCCTTTTTGGTGCTGTGGAAGGTTCTGAAAAATGCCAATCTGCTGCAGTACTTCCGGCGTGACAGAATTGATGTGCCGGTCCGGCAGGTCTTCGGATTCAGTATGCCGCTGTTGTCCACAGACCTGCTGGTCATTGTGCGCAGTTCGCTGGTGACACTGGTGCTGGAATTCTGTCATGGAGCGTCTGGCGTTGCTGCGTTTCGCGCCGTTCTTCCGGTCGCACGACTGAATTCGTTTGTCGCCGACAGCTTTCGACTGCTGTTTAGTCCGGCGATTTCTCGCATGTATGCTCGCGGTGACGCCGCCTCCATTGATCAGGTCTTCTGGCGGACTTCTGCATGGATCGCTGTGGGAACGTTCCCGCTGTTTCTGACCTGCGTCTGCCTGTCGGAATTTCTCACCGTCACGCTGTTCGGACCGCAATATGCGGATTCTTCGAGCGCTCTGGCGCTGCTGTCAGCAGGCTTTTATCTGAGTGCGATTGCCGGATTCAATAACGAAATCCTGAAGGCTCACGGGCAGGTCGGAGGAATCTTCCTGACGGATATCATCACGGTCGTGGCAGCCATCGGTCTCAACCTGTGGCTGGTTCCCCACTGGGGTGTCTCCGGCGGCGCGGCAACGACCGTCCTCGGTCTGCTGATGCGTCCCATTGGCAATCAGATCACCATTTGGCACATGAAACTACTGAAGGAAGTGGACTGGGCCTACCTGCGATTATTCCTCGTGATGGTCCAGGTGACAATCATCGCAGTGCTGATGCCGCAGATTATTGAAGACACGCTTGTTGTGCGATTCCTGGCAACGATCATCGGCACGGCGACAGTCCTGATCGTCGGCCTGCCAGCGCTGGACATCGGACACATGTTTCCGGAATTAACGAAATACAAACCCGTTCGTTTGTTGCTGAAGGCGGAGGGAGTCTGAACGATGCCATCGACACTGACAGAACCGAAACTCGCCGACATCGACGTGAGCGCAGAACGCTTCACGACGCACCTCGACTGCCACGCATGTAATTTGTTTCCGGAACTTAATTCCGCAAAGACAACGGTCAAGATCGTGCATCATGCAAAGCGACACCATTCACAGCTGCTGGAACTCGAAGTCACGGACGGCAGGCGGTCTCGCCGAGTCATCTACAAGATTCCGTTCTCCCTGCAGCATCTGGACACCACTGAGTTCGAGTCAACTTCCCGGCCGCGCCTGTTTCCGGAGATTCCTCCCGTCACCAACGGACTTCGGGAATTTCGCGCGCTGGAATCGATTGAATGTCACTTCCGTTCGCTGCATGATGATCGTTTCGGCGTGATTTCGATGCTGGAACTAATGGAACTGCCATATGTGGTCGTAATGGAGAAATCTCCGGACGGCGATCTGAAATCGATGCTAAAACGCGCGACATGGTTTCACAGGAATTCGAATTCGAGTTTACTGAATTGTGCGTTTGCGAACACCGGCGCATGGTTACGTGAGTTTCACACACTGCCCGACCTCGATCACACAATCGCGCGACATGAGCATCGTGACTGCTTCGTGGATGCGGCAAAAATGTTCACTGGCGGACTGGTTCATCAACTGGGGCGACACTCCTTCTTTGACAAACTGTCCCGCCAGCTGATCACCTCCGCGACGAAGCATCTGCCTGAATACCTGCCGTGCGCCGTCGTGCACGGCGACTTTGCCCCGCGCAATGTTCTGGTGGCGGACGACAGTCGAATCACGGTGTTTGACACACAGCGCCGCTGGCGTGCACCACTGTACGAAGACCTGGCGTACTTTCTGATGTCGCTGAAAACACCCGGGCCACAGGTGCGAAGTCAGGGCTTATTATTCTCAAAAGCTCAGCTTGTCAGATGGGAATCAGCGTTTCTTGGTGGGTATTTTCAGGGGAGCGAAGTCGAACACAAGGCCGTCCGGATTTACGAATGTCTGCTGACTCTGGAGTGGTGGGGAGCTATCAATTTCCGTCAAAGCGAGGGCTCATTCAGCGAGAGAGCTGCCCTGGCGTTGAGTAATCGTTACCTGTCACGCTACGTCACACAGCTGATCGCTGAGATCTGAATCATCTTTTTCTGCGACCGTCATGCTTTCTACTCGCATCATTACACCTAACCAGTTAACTGCCGAAGAAATTCGATCCTGGCGTCAGATGGTGCGCGGTAACACTGCACTTCGCAGTCCGTTCTTTCAGCCTGAATTTGCTCAGGCGGTTGGTCATGTGAATCGCGCTGCGAAAGTTATTGTGGCGAGTCATCACGATCGACTTGTCGCGTTTCTGCCGTTACAGCTGGCCGAAACGGGTGAGCCTGCTGCGCTGGGGGAATCTCTGAATGACTTTCAGGGGATCATCAGCGGCTCTCACGAGCAGTTCCGTACTGATGATATTCTGAGAACTGCGGGCGTCGAGCGTCTTTTTTGTGCCAAGGTACTTGACTGGCGACAGGACCTGCGATCGCATGTCATTGATTCAAGACGTTCACCCTGGATCGACCTTTCAAAAGGCTATGCGGCATGGGAAAGCAATCTTGAAAACACGGGCACCAGTCAGCTGAAACAACTCGCGAGAAAGGAACGCAAACTGAGCCGCGAACACGGCCGGATCCGCTTTGAGTTTCATACCGCATGCAGCGATGTTCTGACGCAACTGATTGAATGGAAACGAGATCAATACGTGCGGACGATGGAACGGGACACGCTGGCACCCGGCTGGCCTGTGGATTTGCTGCAGCACCTCCTCAAAGTTCCCGCAGACAGCGAATTTCGCCCCGTACTGTCTGCGTTGTACGTCGGTGACAGTCTTGTGGCCGCTCATTACGGTCTGATCAGCGGGAAGGTCTGTCACTGGTGGTTTCCGACCTTTAACCCGCGGTTTTGGGCCTACTCTCCCGGCAAGCTTCTGCTGCGACGCCTGCTGTTCGAAGCTTCGGGTCACGGCATCGCACGTTTTGACTTCGGGGTAGGCGACGAAGATTATAAATTTACTTTCGCCGACAATGCGGACGTAGTGTGCCGGGTGATCATGGACACCAACGCGGCGCGTCGCTGGCTGCGAACAAGCTGGTATCGGACTCGAGTGGCTCTGAAAGAGACGCCGATCGGGCCCGGACTAAAGGCGCTGCACAGACAGCTCCGCCGTTTCGCGACATCAGCTGCGTCCCGTATTTCGAGTCGACAAAGTCTGGCGGATATCACGGTTGAGCCAGCAAGCCGGTTCGGCACGGATCAGACGTTACAACGACAGCTTTCATGAACACCCACGCTATTATCGAAGTCTCAGCCATCATGACCGATGTTCGCATAATTGCCGCGAAAGACCTGACTCAGGATCTTCTCAGCCAGTGGAAAACCATTGCGAGCGACGATCGCTATCTGCAAAGTCCATTTTTCCAGCCGGAATTCACGCAGACTGTGGCACAGGTTCGTGACGATGTTGAAATCGCGCTCGTGGAAAGCGCCGGGGAACTCACCGGCCTGTTTCCCTTTCAACGTGCATCCAAAGGACTGGCTCGAAACGTGTGCAGCCGACTGTCGGAATTTCACGGTCCGATCATTCGGCGAGACTGTGACTTTGATATGGTCAGAATCATGCAGGCTGCGGGACTCACGTGGTGGCAATTCGATCATCTGCCGGTGGCCGATTCACCGGTTCCGCAGCAGATCTGGGGGACCAGCACGTCGCCTTATATTGATCTGAGCCAAGGGTATGATGGTTATCTGGCTGCGAGAAAGGCCGCGAATTCATCGTCTGTGACCGAGACTCTGCGTAAAGCCCGTAAAGCGGAAAGGGAACTCGGCCCACTGCGGTTCGAATATCATTCGAACTGCCAGATCGCATTCGAATCTCTGATCAAATGGAAGGATGCTCAGCACGTTCGCACGGGGCGTTTACAAGTCCTGCAGTACGAATGGCTCGTCGAATTGCTCCGGAACATGACCACGATGGATGCTTCTTCCCCCGGCCTCTTTTCCACATTGTATGCAGGTGATCAACTCCTGGCCGTGCATCTCGGACTTCAGACTGAACGTGTGATTCATATGTGGTTTCCAACCTATGATCCCGCCTTTGAAAAGTACTCACCGGGCCTGATTCTGCTACTGCGTCTGCTTGAAGAAGCAGCCCGCCGCGGTATTCAGCGATTCGATCTGGGCAAAGGGAAAGAAAGGTATAAAGGCAGCTTCAAGTCGGGAGACATCGTGATCGGGGAAGGCGCGGTCGATCTGCGACTGGTGTCCGGCCCCTTGCGAAAGGGGTGGTACGATACCAAACGCTGGTTCCGCCAGTCTCGCCTGGAAAAGCAATTCGACTGGCCACTGGAACTCTGCCGACGGTTTCGGCAGGAACTGGCTTTCGAATAAACTCTGAAGCAGACCCCGTTGTTTCGGACCATAAGTCAAGATTGATTCATCTGGTTTGGAGTGGAGACGCGGGATAAGCCTGGGCTGCAAAGCCGTCTTTATCGAACTGGTCTGCACGAGCCGTCTGCCGCGGCGTTTCCTGAGCAGGAAGCTTCTTCTTCGGAGCCGGCTCCAACCGCCGGTTCAAGAAACGGTCCCAACCCGTTCAATTTCAACCTACTCCGGTGGGGACGACCGACGCGACATGGCGCCCAGCCGTTCGCTGCTCCGGTCACATCGACCGGAACGTCGAACGATGTAGCGAGAATCCCGCAGATGCAGTCACATTGACGGCAGTCATGCACGTTCTTTGGCCACGCCCACAATCGCCAGAATCCGTTTGATTTGACAACACCAGCGGCAGATATTCCGGTGCCGTGACTCCCTCAGGACTAACCGTCCCGAGTCAGTCACTGCGTTTCGAAAAGTGATCGCGTTGATCGCGAATTCCGCATCGAAGTGCATTCGTAATCCTGAGGAAGTCGCTGCCAACGACGCATCGAAACTCGTTTCTTAAACGCGATTCGGTCGGTATCGATCGATGCAATCATCGCAGACGTGCAGAGTCAAGAATCGTTCCTTTTTTGCCAGTATCTGCTGTCACACCCGCCAACGCATTCGGACCATAGGCGTGTTGCTGCGGAGCGGAACGAGTCTGAGGTGTTGCAACGGAGGTTGTAACGCGGGGATGGGCTTCTATGGA
>JAYUVA010000468.1:0-12793 GCA_043754375.1 Candidatus Kuenenia sp.
AACAGTGTAGGTGTAAGGAACCTGTTCTGAAACCTGACGGCAAACGTTGATTGTACGAGTACGGGTTTCCGGATGACAAACCGTAACACTGTACGTGTAAGGCACCTGTTCAGAGACCTGACGAGCAACCTGAACCCTACGGGTGCGGGCTTCTGCTTTGCACAGGTTCACCGTGTAGGTGTAAGGCACCTGCTCTGAAACCTGACGACAAACGTTCACTGTGCGGGTTTTGGTTTCTGGATGGCAAACCGTCACGTTGTACGTGTAGGTTTCTTCAGACTTCTGAGATTCGTAAGCCGTGTACTCAACTGTGCGCTGAACCTGATTGGCAACCCAAACTCGGCGAGTCTGTGGGCAGCAGGCTGAAGCCTGAGCACAACCACCGCATGAGCCACAACTATTGCAGCCACCGCAGCCGTTGTTGCATCCAACACAGGGAACAGCCTGTTCTTCCCAGTGACCCTGATCTTCACACACAGTGCGAGTCTTCGTGACCGGAACTTGATGGCAAACAGTGCGTGTGCCGGTGCGTGCTTCTGTAGACGGGACCATCACGGTGTAAGTCTCTTCCTTTGGCTCAGAAACCGTCTTGCAGACAGTGCGAGTTGCCTCACGCTGTTCTGTATAAGGAACCATCACCGTAAAGGTTTCTTCCTTCGGCTCGCAAACAGTCTTGCAGACGGTTCGAGTCGCTTCGCGCTGTTCTGTTGTCGGAACCATCACAGTGTATGATTCCTCTTTCGGCTCGGAAACCATTTTGCAAACCGTACGCATCGCTTCGCGCTGTTCTGTATACGGGACCAAAACGGTATAGGATTCCTCTTTCGGCTCGCAAACCGTCTTGCAGACAGTGCGAGTTGCTTCACGCTGCTCCGTAAACGGAACCATGACAGTGTAGGACTGTTCCTGGCTGTCGTAGACAGTCTTGCAAACAGTACGCATACCCTCTCGCTGTTCCTGCGACGGAACATTGACAGTCACCGAGCGTGTCTCGGTTACCAATTGGGGAACCATGATTGTACGGGAAACCGTTTCCCAGGTGCCACATGATGACGCACCGCATGATCCTGAATTACATCCACCCGCATTGCAGCCATTGCCACACGAACTCACACCACAGGCGTCACACATCGACGAACATGGTGCGGAACAGCAGCGGCTGACACGGTGACGACAATGACCTGCATCCGCAGACGCTGTCATCACAGCGATTGCTGCCAAAGACATTAAGAAACGCATACTCAGTAACTCCTCCCAAAGGACAATTCTAATCGACCAATACCGCCAGAGTGCCTGACACCCCGTCAAGCAGTGAATCCAGAGTAAACCCCTCGCGTTAGCGAAACTCCGCCGCCAGAAGATACACTACAGATTGTCTCAGTGTCATAAAATACCCATTGTGTTTACTCGAAACAGCAAGAATTGCCGGAAGAGTATAAGTTTCCTACAAAGATAGAGAAGAATCCCTGTGATTTGCAGTATTTGAGATCAACGATCGCGTCTCTGCCTTAGTCTCGTTGTGGGACTTCTGGAACCACAAATCCGGAAAGAAGCGTAGTTTTTAGAGCATAGGAAGACTGCGTTTGTGCTGAAAAACTGCAGAAAGTCTGCGGAATCAAACGGTAGTACTTTCTGAAACTGGAAATTGCCTGCCTTGAGGATTTCTTTCCAGAAAACGACTAACCTGTTTCCCCCGGATTTTGCTGAACGCTGCTGACTACTTACACTGGCGCTCCCAATGCTTGTAACTTCGGTGAAGCAGTTCAAGCTGTTTGATTTGATGAAGCCCAACCACGTTCGGTGTTGGAATGCGGTCATTTGATCACTTGGCGTTGGGGATGGAAGCATTGACGGCGACATCGGTGGCCAGGCAGTGTTCCTGGGCGGTATTTTTTGAAATTTGCAGGCAGTTGTTCCATGAAGTTCTGTCTCGTTGATCGCATTACCTCACTTGTGCCTGGTGAAAGTATTTCCACCATCAAACATGTTTCGCTGGCAGAGGAATATCTACAGGATCACTTCCCGGGATTTTCTGTATTGCCGGGGGTGATGATGGTCGAGTGTCTGGTACAGTCGTGTGCCTGGCTGTCTCGAGTAACCGACGATTTTCGGTTTAGCGCCGTGTTATTGAAGCAGGCCCGGGCGGTGAAGTTCAACAACTTTCTGAAACCAGGGCAGACGTTGGAAGTCACTGCGACGCTGCGTTCGGCCGACGAGACATCGGCTGAGTTTATGGCATCAGGGACAGTGGGCGGTTTATCTGCCGTAACTGCACGATTGATCCTGTCGAAGGAGAATCTTGCCATTCGCAACCCGAAATTTGCAGAGAATGATGCGAGGTTAATTGCGTCGATGAAGGAACTTTTCGAGCAGATCAAAGGCGTTCAATAACCTGTCATTTTGATTCTGAGATCGCATTCATTTATTCAGAGGAAATTGCACATGACAGTTCAGGGCAGAATTGCTCTCGTCACAGGCGGCAGTCGAGGCATTGGACGCGCGATTGTGGAGTCGCTGGCTCGCAACGGAGCCAAAGTTGCCTTTGTCTATAATTCCAACTCCACGGCGGCGGACGACGTGGTAAACTCGCTTGCGGACGAAGGCCATGAAGCGTGGGCCATTCAGGCGGACGTGCGTTCCAAACCGGCGGCTGACAAAGTGATCGCGGACGTTGTTGAAAAATGGGGAAAGATTGAGATTCTGGTGAACAACGCAGGCATCATTCGCGACGGACTGCTGGCGACTATGGACGCTCAGCAGTGGCAGGATGTCATCGATACCAATTTGACCAGCGTGTTCAATTTTTGTCAGGCCGCAACTCGCCAGATGATGTCTCAGCGCTACGGTCGGATTATTAATATGTCGAGCGTTGCGGCGGATGTTTCAAATCCTGGACAAGCGAACTATGCGGCCAGCAAGGGCGGCGTGGAAGGTTTCACCCGCTGTGTCGCCACGGAGCTTGCTCGCCGCGGAGTCACGGCCAACGCTGTGGCACCAGGCTTTATAGAAACTGACATGACGGTTGCTGTCGTCAACGCGGCGGGAGACGAAATCAAGAAGAAAATCCCCGTGCGGCGACTGGGTCGACCCGACGATATCTCGAATGCTGTGCTCTTCTTCGCTGCTGATGAAGCGTCGTACGTAACAGGTCAGATTCTCAAAGTGGACGGCGGGTTGACACTGGGAGGCTTCTAGGAAAATCGAACAGCCAAACAGGGAGATCTCCACCTGCAATTCCCGCGTTTGAAAAAACGCAACCCTGCAGTGCGTAGCACGGAGGCGATTCTCTGAACGCCGGTCCGGGCAAATCGGGGATCTTTTCGGATGTGTCGGGATTTCAACACCATGACGTCTGGAACAGTTCGACGCATCTCGCCACAATAGGATAATTGGCCTTTAGTGATGTCCGGGGACTGGATCCCTGATAATGGCGTATATCGTGCTTCGGGATCGGTCGCCAGGCGAAGCACCTGAATGGGATTTCTGGCGATCGTAGTCTTTGCCGTATCGAAAGTCGGCACAGACAGGGAGTAACTGCATAATGGCGTCTGCTGATGAAATTCTGAAAAAGGTACAGGAAACGCTTGTCGATGCTTTGGGAGTTGACGACGACGAAGTGACGCCGACCGCAACATTGATTGGTGACCTGGGTGCTGAGTCCATCGATTTTCTTGACATCGTGTTCCGTTTGGAGAAAAACTTCGACATCAAAATTCCTCGCGGTGAACTCTTTCCGGAAAACCTGGCAACTGCCGATTCCGGTTTTGTGGCCGATGGCAAGGTGACGGCAGATGGCATCGCCCAGCTTCGGACAAAAATGCCACACGCCGACATCGATAGCTTTGCTTTAAATCCAATGGTGTCAAAACTTTCGGACTTATTTACAGTGGATATGATCTGCAAGTTCGTTGCGACTCGATTGAAGTAAGGTGTTTTTTCAGATCGATGTCCACATTCAGGCGCCCCGGGGCCAACGCGCAATGGCACGCGCTTTGTAACCCGAAGCGTTAGCCACGGGATTTGGCTGTTTGTTTTCACCGGGAATTCCCTCGCTGACGCTTTGGGTTAATGCGTTCAGATTCAAGGCAAGTGCCATTGGGCCAACGCTGGCTGGCAATCGATGTCTGCCAGGATTGTTTTCGGGGCTCTGTTCGTTAGTCAACTGTTGAGACCGTGAACTATGCGTTGGTACTGGATTGATCGATTCATTGAATTTGAATCCGGCAAGCGAGCGAAGTCTGTGAAAAATGTTTCGCTGGCAGAGGAGCATCTGCACGATCATTTTCCCGGATTCCCCGTGATGCCTGGTTCCCTGATGATCGAAGGTATGGCGCAGACCGGCGGTATTCTTCTGGGTGAACACTTCAAGTTTGAATACAATGTGATTCTGGCCAAGATCCCCAAGGTGACCTTTCACAGTTGGGCGTGTCCGGGAGATCAGTTGATTTACATCGCAGATCTTCAGGATGCTCGAGCCGAGGGTGGCAGCGTGACGGTGACGGCCACCGTCGGTGAACGACTCGTCGCGGAAGCCGAAATTATGTTTGTGCATCTGAATTCTGATGACCCGCAATTGAGCCGGATTGATCAGAAAAACTTTGTTTTTCGGATGAACCTGTTGGATATTTTGACCGTCGGCAAAGCTGGAACTGGCGACTGATCGGAGGCTGGGGGGATGTTAAGATAGATGTCTGACAAGGCAGTATTCTTTAGGTTGCAGGACTGACTGAAATGATGAAGCGTCGTGTAGTTGTGACCGGAATGGGCTGCGTGACTCCTCTGGGAAACGACGTAGAATCCATGTGGCAGGCACAGAAAGATTGCCGCAACGGCGTCGGACAGATTACGCACTTTGATGCGTCCCGCTTCCCGACACGCTTTGCCGCTGAAGTTCGAAACTACAGCTTTGAATCTCTGGTTGACGACCCGAAAAGATTCGCAGACGCAGGGCGTAATATTCGTTTTGCCATCGGAGCTGCGAAACAAGCCGTCGAAAGTTCCGGCATCTACGATGACCGTGAGTTCGACCCGGCGCGATTTGGAGTCTATCTCGGAGCGGGCGAAGGACAGCAGGACTTCATGCAGTTCATGAACCTCGTGGCCGATTCCAATCATAACGGTGAGCCGGACCTGCAGCGATTTACGCACGACTTCATTGAGAAAATGAATCCTCGGTTCGAATTGGAACTTGAGCCGAATATGCCGGCAGCCCATCTGTCCAGTTTGTTCAACGCGCAGGGGCCAAACCTGAACTGTCTGACCGCGTGTGCAGCGTCCAGTCAGGCGATTGGTGAGGCCACGGAGATCATCCGGCGTGGAGATGCTGAGCTCATGCTGTCCGGTGGAGCTCACAGTATGATTCATCCGTTTGGAGTCACGGGCTTCAACCTGTTGACGGCGCTGTCGGAACGCAATGATTCTCCTGCGACCGCGTCACGTCCGTTCGATCTCAATCGCGACGGATTTGTCCTCGGTGAAGGTGCCGGGATGCTGATTCTGGAAGAACTGGAACATGCCAAAGCACGCGGAGCAAAAATCTACGGCGAAATTCGCGGCTATGGATCCACGGCTGACGCATATCGCATCACCGACATCCATCCCGAAGGTCGTGGCGCGATCAGTTGCATAAAGATGGCGCTCCGGGATGCCGAAGTCAATGCGGACGAGATCGGCTACGTCAATGCTCATGGGACAAGCACTAAAGTCAATGATCAGGTCGAGACGTTGGCGATCAAAGGCGGGCTTGGAGATCACGCTCGAAACACGCCGATTTCAAGCATCAAGAGCATGATGGGGCATTTGATTGCTGCCGCTGGCGCGGTCGAAGCAATGACGTGCCTGCTGGCGATTCGGGATGGCGTGCTGCCGCCGACGATCAACTACGAAACCCCCGACCCCGTTTGTGATCTCGACTATATCCCAAATCAACCCCGGGAAAAGAAAATTAAGGCCGCGCTTTCTAACAGTTTTGGTTTTGGGGGGCAGAACGTCGCATTGATTGTTTCGGAGTTCAAAGCGAAAGCGATTTGGCAACGTAGAGTGACCTGGACGGCCTCGACTCAAATCCTGAGTTGCCAGCATTCGGGAGTTCTCAGGTGATGTGGGTATGGATCTCACTTGTGGTGTTGTTTGTCATACTGGCGTGCGATCGGGCATTTCGCCGATATGTGACGCCACGCATTGTGGACATCTTTGAAAATGTGCCACCGTTCAATGTCGTTACGGAAACGCCCCACCCGCACGACGAACTTCTGCTGATCCCGACTGCCGATGGTGTCACGCTGCAGGGCAGTCTTCTCAACGGAGATCGGAAGGATGCCAGGGGTCTGATCCTGTTCCTGCCGGAGCTTCGTGGTAATCACTGGATGGCAAGACGCTACTGCGATGCACTGATCCGGCATGGTTATGTTGTCATGGCTGTGGATTTTCGGAGTCAGGGAGAAAGCGCCATGATGCCAGGCTATTCTCCGATTCACTGGATCACAGAATTCGAAATGGCAGACGTAGAAGCGATGCTGGAATTCATTGAGTCGCGGCCCGCCCTGAGTACATTGCCAATCATCGCTTACGGCGTCAGTCGTGGCGGTGTCGCGGCGCTGGTTGCGGCTTGTCGATATCCTCGTATTCGAGGTGTCGTTGCGGACAGTGCGTTTGGTACCATGTCCATGACCAGGTATTTTGTTGATCGTTTTGTCCATTATGTAATTCCACAATGGGTGTATCGATTGCTGCCGACATGGCATGTTGATTTAACACTGCGGAATGCGATGCAGCAAAGTGAAAATCGCCGCAGTTGCAAATACGTGCATCTGGAACACGAACGAGAGACGCTCGAAAGCGAAATAGTGCTGCTGATTTCCGGAGGCCGCGATTCCTATGTTACGCCCGAAATCTCCGCGAGGCTGCAGTCCACAATCGGTCAACACTGTCAACTGTGGATCGCGCCGGGTGCCAAACACAATATGTCCCGCAGTGTCTGTACCGCAGAATACGACCGCCGCGTTCTGAAACACTGCTCTGTCTGTATCGGAATGGCCCTCGAGCCCCTGTCGGTCAAATACGACCCGGACCCGGCGCTGGCCAAATCCGCTTAATCCATCACGGAGAAGTAGTTCAGCACTGCGGCATCGAATGCCTCACAGGACAATTCCAGCGGCTCTGAATGGAACTGACAGTAGTTGCGCACCTGCAGCAGCAGGTCGCGCGGCTGGCACAGCCGAAACGGACGATTTGTCGGTCGGTAATGCTTTTCGACAAGGTACCTGATGACTTCGGGGCGATGCTGAAAGCCCAGTTTTTCGCACATGATGCGGAACAGATCCACAAATTCCGCCTCCGACGGGTCCGGAACTTCGATCTTGTAGGGAATTCGTCGCAGAAATGCCCCGTCAACCAGATCCTTGGGTTCCAGGTTGGTTGAGAAAATGATGAGCTGATCGAATGGCATCTGAATTTTTTTTCCGTTCGGCATGTTCAGATAGTCAAAACGCTTTTCCAAGGGCACGATCCAGCGGTTTAGCAGCATATCGACCGGCATTTTCTGTCGACCGAAGTCGTCAATCACCAGTGTCCCGCAGTTGCTCTTCACCTGCAGCGGGGATTCACAAATTCGCGATGTGGGGTTCAGGAAAATTTCAAGTTCACCCATAGTCAACTCACCACCCGCAATCACCGTCGGACGTTTAATCTGTACCCAGCGGCGGTCGATGTCCATGGAGTCCAGCAGCCCGGAATTCTGTCCTTCTGCTTCGACCTCCATATGCACGGCCGGGTCGAAGATTCGCATGATTTCACCTTCGATCTCAACGGCGCGAGGAATCCAGACCGTTGAGCCGAATGCGTCCGTCACACGTTCGGCAATGCTGGTCTTGCCATTCCCAGGCTCGCCAAACAAGAACATTCCACGTCCGGAGTTGATGGCGGGTCCCAGACGATTGAGCATCGCTTCATTGATGATCAAGCCTTTGAAGGCACGATCCAGATCCTGCTTGGTGACGATCTGTCCGGCGATGCTCTGAGCCGCTACAGATGCGACATAGTCTTCCAGTGAAACGGGTGAGGATCCGAAATATGTGCATTCCAGAGAATAGCGTCGAGCGCGATCCCGGCCGGATTCGGTGATGCAGAATTCTGAATCACCGGTCGCAGTCGTGCCCGACAGATCGATATGCTTTTCTGATCGCAGCTGCTTGAACATTGGTTCAAGCACTTTGTACGGCAGACGTAGTTGAGCGGCTATGCGGCGACTGGTTTCGACACCGAGCTGAAACAAAAAACGCATGATAATCTTTTCGATCATCACAGCATTGATGCCGGTCTCCCGCAGGTTGCGAGGCTGTCGTGGCACAAAGGAGTCGGGTTTGCCCAGTTCCCTGCGACCGCTGCTTGTACCTGGATCACCAAGCAGCATATTGACGCGATTGAACAGCTCATCGAGGCCGTCACCGGATTCTGTCCTGGGAGCTGCTGAAAGTGTCACGCAATCTGTCCTTGAGATTCTTGAATCAGGCACAATTTGACCAACGCCCCGCAGATGATTCGCAGGAGTGTACGCAAGGGAGATCGAATGCGAAGGCATCGGATCACTCCCATCTAGAGGATCTATGTCGCGAAATGGCAACGGTCAAATTGCGTTGAATCTTCCCTTCCTTTCGGCAGAATCCCGTCTGCCGATGCGCGCGATCGTGTGACTTCTGCGTCCTGGCTCCGGCGAATCGTTAAAATCGGTGTCTGCGGATTTGTGAGTTTCGCAGCGGTGCCGGTTTCGCGTGTCAATCCACATATCGAAAATCTACCGACGCGAACAGGCTATGAAACAACGTACTCCAGACATGCTCAGAATCCGGCTCCGCGCCGACAGCCTGAAGTGCAGCCGCTGATTCCGCAGCGGAGGGTTCGCGACCCAGACAGATACGCCACGCATTGCGAACACTGCCCGACGCATCACCTGGCAGGAACGACGAAGACATTAAGAACGTCGCTGCTGCCTGTTGCGCCTGAGCCATCACAAACGGGCTGTTGAGCAGGTACAGCGACTGCGCTGGTCTCAGACTGTTCGTACGCTTTCCGGTAACCACATTTGGGTTCGCCACATCAAAAACTTCGAACAGATCCAACATCGTATTTCGAAACGAGGGAACATAAACACTGCGGCAGTACATTGGATGTTCGTCGTGATGAAATTCGTTGTCGTATGTCGATAGTTTCGCGATCGTGCGTCCGGACTGGATCGACAAATCCAGACTCCCGCTGATCTGCAGCAGCGAATCGCGAATGGACTCCGCATCCAGCCGACGACGGAATCCTCTTGTCAGACGCTGGTTTTCCGGATCAACGTCTACTGATTCACTCGACACTTGAGACGCGCGGCGGAATATCGATGTCAAACACAGCCGACGCACCAGCTTCTTCGTGGACCAATGGTCCGCAGTCATGAAGGAATCGGCCAGATAATCAAGCAGCTCAGGATGTGTCGGACGTTCGCCGGTCTGGCCAAAATTATCTGGTGTGCGGACAATGCCTTCACCAAGTACATGCATCCAGACGCGATTGACATAGACACGGGCCGTCAACGGATTGTTTGGGGATGCAAGCCATTCAGCCAGTTCTCGCCGTCCGCTGGATGAATTCGCCGCCGCAGCGGACACCGCGGACGATTTCGTTTTCGGAGTCGCGACCGAGAGGAAGCCGCGCGGTACAACAGGCCCCAGATTGCGAATCTCGCCGCGAATATGCACATGCCAGTCGGCAGGCGTTTCTTCGTCACGGACACACATCGCCGTCGGCACTGTGGGTTTGAGCTTCAAATGCTCCGCACGCCCTGCTTCGAGAGATCTGAGTTGCTCCGCCAGACTGGCCGCTGCTTCAGCGATTTTCGGCGAACCTGTTGGCGGTTTCACTGCGGCGGTTCGATCATCCGTCGATGCCGCAACAACCGCCATCGACGAATCAACAAACTGTATGGCATCCGCAATGACATGCCCCGGTGATGCCTCCGATGCTTTTACGGTGACTCTCGCAGGTGTGCCTGCTTCGAAGCGAAATCTTCCGAGTTCGGCGAAGACGCCATCGCCAGGCGGAGCCGTCTTCTGACTGACAGTCACGATAGATTCGCCGTCTGCATGAACAATCAGGACTGGAACGTTGTTCGACCGACTCTCGCCGGAATTAATCACCATCCGAAGACGATATTCACCATCCGCAGGCAGCTTCGCTTCGTAATGCACGGCGAGTCCGGTTCGCGGTTGTCCGCAGTGCCTGTAACCCTCACCGGCAAAAGGTTGTTGAAACGAAGACGCAATCCAGGTGCCGTCAAACGTTGCTTCCAAATCATCTACGACGACGCCTGCCAATTCCTCCAGTTGCGGCGACTTTGATACGACCAGAGCACTTCGCTTGCCTCCGGGTATGGCCTTCTTCAACTCTGTGATCTGTCGCTCAAGCTCTTTATCACGGGCGGCCCACGCTTCCACTGCTCGTTTGTCGTAGCCGACTCGCAACGGGGCTGTCACAAAGTCGCTCACATTGTTGGCCAGGAGCGACTGCGTACTGCGGAAAATCCCGGCCAGAGCGTAGTAATCCGTAGTGGGGATCGCATCAAATTTGTGATCATGGCAGCGGCAACAACCCAGTGTCATCCCCAGAAAGGAACGCCCCATCGAATCAATCTGTTCATCGACCACATCCATGCGAAGTTGCTCTTTGTCCTGTTCTTCATAGTTATTCGCCCCCAGCATCAGATAACCCGCGCCGATGATTTGTGCGTCATGCTCTTCAGCGCCGGACGACGGCAACAGATCGCCCGCGATGTGTTCCCGCACCAGTTGATCAAACGGCTTGTCGATGTTAAACGAATGAATCACGTAGTCTCGAAATCGCCAGGCATCCGGCAACATCAAACTGCGACCACCACCCGTCGATTCCGAGAACCTCGCCACATCCAGCCAGTGACGGCCCCAGTGTTCACCGAAACGTGGCGACGCCAGCAGACGATCAACGGTCGATTCCATCGCTGTCTCGGGATTGTCGGCCCACGCGATGGTAAAGGTCTCCTGCTCCTCCAGCGTGGGTGGCAGACCTGTCAGCACAAACGTCAGCCGTCGAATCAGAGTCTCCGGTGCAGCTTGTGCAGCAAACGCGACATTCCGGCCGTTCCCTGCGATCGCCATTCGCTGAGCTGCGATGAGGCGATCAATATCGGTGGTTGCCCGTGTGCCGTCAATCGCAGGAATTGACGGTGGCTGAATCGGTCGAAAACACCAGAATTCCCGCCCATGTTCGCTATCGATCGTGCGCTTTTCCCCGACCACTTCGCCCTCACGAGGATCAGCTGCGCCATCACGAATCCATGCCGAAAAATCGTCGATCACACCGTCCGGCAGTTTTTGTTCCGGCGGCATTTCGAGCCCTTCATGCCGCAGAGCTTTCAACAGGAGACTTGCGCCTACATTTCCCGGCACCAACGCCTGCCCTGAGTCACCGCCAACGAATAGCCCTTGTCGCGAATCCAGTAACAGCCCGCCTTTCACATCCTTTGCGTCGGTGGAATGACAGGAATAACAGTGTTCGACCAGCGCCGGACGAATCCGCGCCTCAAAGAATTCCACCTTGGCTGCATCAGCCGTCGCTGCCTGCTGTAACGCTGCTTGAGATGCTTCGTCTTCCGCTGCCGCCGACAGGACGACGAGACTTGCACAAACGAAAGTGATCCATTGATTCCATCGAAACATTTCAGTCCCGTTTCAATTATCCGCGCAACCCGACCTTTTTCATTAACGCCGCCGTCGCCGTAAACGCTTCCCGAACCCAGTCTTCAACGCGATCCGGTTCTGGTGAATACTCAAGTTCAATCGACATGGTACCACCCATGTTGAGCTTTGCAATTTCTTTCAGATAGCCGTCAAAGTCCACGACGCCCCGGCCTGGAGGCAGGTCGCCGTGCCGTGTCCCGTCGCAGTCCGAAATATGCACATGAATCGCGCGGTCTTTGAGTCGATTCACTTCTTCCGGTTTCACGTTGGCCAGTTGCAGATGCGATACATCGATATTCGCGCACAATGCCGGATGACCCGCATTCTCCAGAAACCTCACCATCGTGTCCACGTTGTTGACCAGGGACAAGTGAAACGGTTCGAGTTCGAGAGCGATGCGAAGCCCGAGGCCGCCTGCATAGTCAGCAAGTCGGCGGCAGTTATCGACACCCGTCTTCCATTGTTCGGCCGGGGGAATGACTTCCTGATTCCAGATGTATTCACCCAGCACCAGCAGCAGATTTTCCGCTTCGAATTCGTAACACAGGTCGAGAAATTTCTTGCAACGTTCGATGTGAAATCGTTGCACCGATGGATTGAAATCAATTAACCCGGTAGCCACGCAGCACACAGAAATGATCGGCAAATCTGCCTTTTGACACTCACGGCGGATCAACTGCCGTTCGCGAACGTCGATATCCAGCGGATCGGTAAAGATATCGATACAATCAAACCCGATCTCGCGCGTCTTGCGAATCCCCCATGACGTATCCCGCCCCGCCTGAGCCCACGCGCTATTGATCAATCCAAGTTTCATGTTCGCGCCCTCGATACCGGTTCCATTCTGAGACTCGTTGAAAAATAACGCAAATCAGTCCGAACGTCGATCGAAACGCATGTGTCCGACTGTACCGCGGACCGTTTAAGTTCAACGCATTCGTGTTTAACCGTATGGGCTACGCACCGCCCGTGGGATTCAATCCAGCAGGACGCCGCTCGCGGTCTGTTGATTTAGTATGCACAGCCAGCAAATTTGTTTAACC
>JAYUVA010000469.1:0-5199 GCA_043754375.1 Candidatus Kuenenia sp.
CCGCTACTATCTGCGTTTCACAGTCGCCGACCGACCGCATGTGCTGGCCGACATCGCCGACATTCTGGGCCGCAATGAAATCAGTATCAGCAGTGTGCGTCAGGATGAAACAGACGATGTTGACGACGAATCCGGCGTCGCACGACTGGTAATTATGACGCATCGCACCACCGAAGGCCGCCTGCGAAACGCCGACCGCGAAGTCGCCGCATTGTCGTCTATCCGCGGTGATCGCATTCGCATGCCCGTTGCGGATTGAACGCACGAACACATCCGGCAGAAAAATTGATGGCAGAAAAATGAATCGCAGAAAGAACTCAAGTCGTGGCTGTCTTTTTCTGCCGTTCATTGATTACAGCAATCGAGGCGATTGGTCGCTGTTGTTGCAACCGTTGCGTCAATTGATCAGGATATCCCGATTCTGAGCGATAATGCACAACCAGAGATCGGCCACACTTTTAAACCATAGATATTCCACACGGTCGGAAATGAGTCCGGCGAGCGGAGCGGCGTGAGCCCTCCGGTACCTCGTTTTTGTACCGGCAAGCTGACGCATGCCGCCGCCAATAGTCTCACTCACAACCGCGCGGAGTATATCCGTTGTCTAATCCAGTATGAGAGAGGTCGAGTCATTTCAAACAACTCAGAAAACCTCAGCCATTCGCAGTTTCTGACGACCGTCGCGCTGTTTGAAGGCGGGCTGTTGGCGGCTGCGTTTCTGGGCGGCTGGCTTTTGGATTGTCCGCCCACGGCGGCGCTCACATGGTCGCTCGAAGATTTCGGGCTGGGACTGCTGGCGACTGTTCCAATGCTCGTCGTGCTGGCCATCTGCACCCTGTCACATTCCGAAGCGATGAAGAAAATTCGCGCCTTTCAACGAGACACGGTCGGTCATCTGTTGGACGCATGCCATGGGTATGACATTGTGCTGCTCGCTCTGCTGGCCGGCGTCTGCGAAGAAGTGCTGTTTCGCGGATTTCTGTTTTTGTGGCTGGTGCGGTTCAATTCTGTCATTGCCGTGCTGATTTCCAATCTGGCTTTCGGAGCGGCCCATGCGGCCACGCCTCTGTATGGAATTCTGGCGGCGTTTCTCGGGCTGTATCTCACAGCTCTGATCGCCGTTGATCCCACTCCGAACCTGCTGATCCCGATCACCGCTCACACGGTCTACGACATCGCAGCGTTTGCACTGGTGCTCCACGATTATCGACGGCAAGTTTGAAAAAGGGGTCAGGAACCAATAGCCAAATGGCCCACAGGGTGCTTCGCACTATTGGTTCCTGCCCCATTTTTCAAACCGCACGGGTTGTTCGGGACGCGAACTTTTCCTGAACCCCGACGGGGTTTTACAACACAGCCTGGGGTCGCCGTGACTACGGCGCACCCCAGGAAAATCGATACAAAACCCCGTGAACCCCAACGGGGTTCCACATGGTAATTTCCAGTTTGGGTTCAAGGATCGGGGGATGTGGAACCCCGTTGGGGTTCGGATCAATTCCTATTCCTTGACCTGGGGTGCGCCGCAATGCGACGACCCCAGGCTTTGTTGTGAAACCCGTTCCGGGTTGAATCACACTGGGAACATGGCACTGGGAATATCCCCTCGACAGAACGAGACGGCTAGGTTGACGACCGAGCGTCGCTCAGTCGGAAATCGACGATCAAAATTCATCGTTTCTTAACACGCCGTCGAAATCTCTCCACGCGCCGTCTGAGACTCAAATGGCGTCTCTGCGTGGAAATTGCCTGCTCAAAGCGGCTGTGACAGCCCGATACGACAGGGCGTAAATGTGAAGGAACGGTTAAGAAAAAACTTTGGGAAAACCGTTTCAATTCATCGTCGCTTCATCATTGCTTAATGCAGCCCTGCAGAATACCTCCAGACGCGAATGAAAAGTGATGGCTGATCGGAAGTGACTGCCACACAGGGTCAGAGGCCGCTGAAAAGTGTCGCTGAGCTTTCAGAGGATTCGGTTCGCGGGGGCCATGAGTCTGCAACACAACAGGAGGCAATCAGCGGAAGCGGAAGCAGGTGGGTTCCAGGGAGGAAGCAAATTGAAAAGATCCGAATTCTGCAGTCAAAGGTTGATTGCAGGGGAGTTACGTTAAGTTTGGTGTTTGTGTTTGGTTTCGTTTTTCAAAAAGGGAAAACACGAGTGAAGACAATGTACAAGAATTCAATTATCGTAGAGGCTCGACGTAAGGGTTTCACCCTGATCGAGCTGTTGGTAGTGATCGCGATCATCGCGATCCTGATGGCACTGATTCTGCCAGCAATCCAGTCGGCCCGTGAAGCGGCTCGCAGCACACAGTGCAAGAATAACCTGCGTCAGTTCGGTATTGCTCTGTACTCATGGAGCGACAGTGATCCAGCGAAGCGACTGTGCTCAGGTCAGTACGACTTCGTGCGTGACGGCGACCCAACGGTTTACAGCTGGGTTGGAAATGTGATTGCTGTGAAGGGTGGTCTGCCGAATTCAATGTTGTGCCCAAGCAACGAACTGAAGGGCTATGAGAAGCTACAGGACGCGGTTTCAAAAACGAACGTCTCCAGCAATAACTCGCAGACACCAGCCGCGCGCATTGGTGTGGGTCCGATGGTAACTGCTCTGAACACCGCTGGTGGTGCCAGTACAGCAT
Organism: Candidatus Kuenenia sp.; assembly: GCA_043754375.1. Classification (GTDB taxonomy): domain Bacteria; phylum Planctomycetota; class Planctomycetia; order Planctomycetales; family Planctomycetaceae; genus SXXK01. The sequence continues at coordinate 2,641 of JAYUVA010000469.1, forward strand.
TACGCGGCGAAGAATTGAAGGCATGGGTTCGCAAAGGCGTGAACTCAAACTACGCAGGCAGCTGGTTCATGAGCCGCGGCCAGAATCTGGTTTCCAAGGGAGCTGCTACAACCGCTACTCAGCCTTTGCTGATGAACGGTGCCGGCTGTAAGAGTCTGATCACAGATTCGGTGACTCAGGCACCACGCTGCACTGGTCCACTGACGCAGATTCAGCTCAGCAATTCAGACGTGCCGTCCAGCAACATTCCGCTGTTGGGTGACGCGGCTCCTGGCGACACCAAGGAAGCGATTCTGGATACCGGCTTGTTCACTGGCTCATTGGACGACAACGGCGTTCTGATCACCGGAGCTCGTCTGTGCGAAACAGCGAACGATGGTCCTGCTCGCGTCAACGCCACGACCAGCGTCGAGTTGCTGGACACCGGTGGCAGCTTCACCGGTGCGGATGTGACGTTCTATAACCCAAAGCGATATCCGTTGGTGGGCGAAACTGTCACAGCATCAAACACGGCCACCTACGCTGCTGATCCATCCGGCGTGGGCCTGGTCTTTCAGGACACACGTGACTGGTATGCATCACATAAGAACGGTGCAAACCTGTTGATGGCTGACGGCAGCGTCAGAACGCTGTTTGATACAAACGGCGACAGGTTCTTCAATCCAGGGTTTAATGCCACAGGCATGACTTCCGCTGGTGACGGATACACTGAAGGTCCGTGTGAAATTAATTCCTTCGAAGTGTTCTGCGGTACCTGGTTGCGGGATCCATCCACGTTTGCCAAGGGCACGTTCGAACAGTAATTCCGATGTGGAATCAATTGTTGCATGTGTAGGGTAAATCTGAGTCCGGCTGCAGAGCTTTTTCTGCAGCCGGATCTCTGTGTTTATACCGGGAACCCCGTAGCTTGACTCTCCGAGTCGAGTGCGTTTGTCCTCGTCTCGAAAGCGGGACGACGATGAGTTGCGGCTATGCCGAGTCAGGAGAATGACCATGACAGAAACAAGTCTGACAACCAAATCATGTTCGCAATGCGGATTCGGAAATCCTGCGGTTGCGAAGTTCTGCAGTGAATGCGGTGAACGGTTTGCTGTTATCAAATCGCCCGATACGGCTCTGGAATCCAGCGCCCGTTCTGTGGCACGCCCAGGCGCGACAGCACCATTGCCTCTCGATCCACGAACCGCATTTGAGCAATTCCTCGCGTCACTGGCCGCCGAGGATGCAACAACCCGAGTGAGGTCATCGATTGAAACAAGCCGAGCCCGGCTGAAGACCCTGGGTGTACCGCTTCCGAAAGCCACAAATCCGATTCTCTTGTCGTTGATGGAAAGCCTCAAGGCTTTGCCGAGCAACGAGATCTCGGCGCGTATCGCGATCGTGACAGCACTCGGGCGCATGGGTGATCCGGCTGTTCTGCCACCGCTGTTACTGGTCACCGGTGCTCATTCCAAAGACGTGCGCAAAGCCACTGCGATCGCGCTCGGCTGTATTCGGCATCCGTTGTCGGCGTATTTGTTGCTTCCGATGCTGCAGGACGGTTCGTCGCGGGTCAAACATGTCGCGTTTCAGGCACTCATCCAGCTGAATCAGCCTCACACGGTTGAAGCGATTCTCGCAGCCTGTCTCGGCAGCAAATCCCTTCGTAGTCTGATTCTGGAAACTCTGCGACTGGTGACTGTCGGCAAACGCTATGCGTTTTTTCAATTGCTGGGCGAATCCAGTGTGGGCCAGCAGCCGGATTTGAAGATCGTGGCAGACTGGCTGAGATTTGAATTTCGCGATGCCGTTAACGAACCACGGCCTGTTCAAAACAAAACCACCGCCGCCGTCACGCCTCAGCCAACTCCCGAAACTCTCCCACAGACGGCTCGACCGCAACAGGAAAAACCTGTGCCACAACCGGTCGCTGTCGCAGCGGATCCGCGATCTTCCGATTCCAGCGTGTTCGGTTGGGGAAACGCCGAAAAAAGTCATTCAACCGCGGCGAGCGGTACGGCGTCAGCCTACCGGTACAGTTCACGCAGCGTCGCTGCAGTCGCCAAAGATTCGCCGACGCCCGACCACTATGAAATGACCCCCGATTTTTCCGAAGACGATGACTACGAAAGTGACGTTCGGCTGGTCGATGCCAGCAACGACAGTGGAGCAGACTCAGGTTTCTTCAATTCAATTTCTGAATTCAGCTCGCACACTGAATACCATGATGATGACGATGATCGCAGCGAACTCGAATTCGCCTCAAACGGATCACAGGCTTCGATGTCGTTGAGCGGAATGCTGGCAGCGCCTGGAATCCCGGGGCAATCGAGCCATCGAATGAATCGACCTGCAGCCCAGAGTTTCTATAACGGCAATCGTCCGTCAGAACGCTCTGGCCATCCGCAACACGGTTCGCCGGTGCCTGGCCAACCTTCGTTTCCTTTTTCTGCCTATGACACGGCGACAGCGATGGGCAACACACCCGGCTTGACGATGCCGTTGATGCCCGCGATGCATCCGGCAGCAATGCAGGCAAACGGGACGTTCACACCAGCCATGTACCCGGGCATGAGTACT
>JAYUVA010000470.1:0-5576 GCA_043754375.1 Candidatus Kuenenia sp.
GTCTTTACTGCCCAGGGTCTGGTTATAGTACGACATCTTTTTCGGCAGGATATCGTTGAAGATCACACGCCCCGGTGACGTCTCAACAAGACCGCCCGACCGATACGTCTCAGCTCCATCACCCTTGACGCGTTTGCCACGCGGCATCCGCAGTCGGATCGTGGCGTGGCGCGACACCTTACCCAGCTGGAAGGCCATGAAGACTTCTTCCGACGAGGCAAACACCATCCCTTCACCCGGACGATCGGGTCGTTTGAGCGTCAGGTAATAGCAACCCATCACGATGTCCTGCGACGCGCTGATGATCGGCGCACCGTTGGCAGGACTGAAAATGTTGTGGGTCGACATCATCAACGTCGTGGCTTCAATCTGCGCTTCCATCGACAGCGGAAGATGTACGGCCATCTGGTCGCCGTCAAAGTCAGCGTTGAAACCTTTGCACACCAGCGGATGCAGACGGATGGCGTTCCCTTCCACGAGGATTGGTTCAAACGCCTGAATGCCGATGCGGTGCAGTGTCGGAGCACGATTCAGCAACACAGGGTGGTTGCGAATGACATCATCCAGAATGTCCCACACATCTTCGTCGCGGCGTTCAAGCATGCGCTTCGCGCTCTTGATCGTATCGGCATGGCCGAGATCTTTCAGGCGGCGAATCACGAACGGCTGGAACAGCTCCAACGCGATCTTCTTGGGGAGACCGCACTGATGCAATTTCAATTCCGGACCGACGACGATCACGCTTCGCGCCGAATAGTCGACGCGCTTACCGAGCAGGTTTTCACGGAATCGACCCTGCTTGCCTTTGATCATGTCGGTCAAAGATTTGAGCGGACGATTGGATGAACCCAGCACGGGACGCTTACAGCGGTTATTGTCGAATAACGCATCCACCGACTGCTGCAACATTCTCTTTTCGTTGCGGACGATGACTTCCGGCGCATTCAGGTCGACCAGCTTCTTCAAACGGTTGTTGCGGTTGATGATACGGCGATATAGGTCGTTCAGGTCGCTGGTGGCGAAGTTCCCGGAATCCAGCAGAACCAACGGACGCAGATCCGGTGGTATCACGGGAATGACGTCGAGGACCATCCACTCCGGCTTGTTCTCGCTGTCGCGCAGAGCTTCAACGATCTTCAGTCGCTTGATCAGATCCTTAATTTTCTGCTGACTGCCGGTCTTTGCCAGCTCCGTGCGCAATTCGCCTGACAATTCAGCCAGACGCATTGATGCGAGGAGCTTCTTGATCGCTTCAGCACCCATGCCGATTTCAAAAGTGCCGTCGCCGTAGTCGCGCTTTGCCTGACGAGCTTCTTCTTCCGTCAGCATCTGACACTTTTTCAGAGGTGTGTCGCCTGGTTCGATAACCACGTAGTCCTGGAAGTAGATCACCTTTTCCAGCGAGGTCGTCTTCATGTTCAGCAACGCGCCGAGGCGGCTGGGCATGGATTTGAAGAACCAGATATGCACCACCGGCGCAGCCAGTTCGATATGACCCATACGTTTACGACGGACACGGCTGTGCGTCACCTTGACGCCGCAGCGATCGCAGATCATCCCCTTGTACTTCATGCCGCGGTATTTGCCGCACGCACATTCCCAGTCCTTTTCAGGCCCGAAAATCCGCTCGCAGAACAAGCCGTCCCGCTCCGGACGGTAAGTTCGATAGTTGATCGTTTCCGGCTTCTTGACTTCGCCAAAAGACCAGCTGCGAATGTCGTGTGGACTAGCAAGACTGATTTTCACAGACGCATAGTCGTTGACTCGATCAAATGTACCTTCGGTGACACTCACGCACGAATCTCCTCAAATCGGATTGTCATTTTCAGTGGACGGATTTCTCAAGCTGCAGGTTCAGACACAGCCCGCGAATTTCGTTGTTCAACACGTCGAAGCTGGCCGGCGTGCCGGCTTCCAGTGTATTCTCGCCCTTCACCATGCTCTCATAGATCTTGGTACGGCCTTCAACGTCGTCGCTCTTCACTGTCAACAGCTCCTGAAGAATGTAGGCTGCTCCGTAGGCTTCCAGTGCCCACACTTCCATTTCTCCAAACCGCTGACCGCCGAAACGCGCCTTGCCACCCAGCGGCTGCTGAGTGATAAGCGAGTACGGGCCAGTGGCTCGAGCATGCACTTTGTCATCGACAAGGTGATGCAGTTTGAGCATGTAAATCTGACCCACAGTCGTTCGTTGTTCCTGACGTTCTCCGGTACGGCCATCGTACAGATACGACTTGCCGTCCTCGGGCAGTCCCGCTTCCTGCATGGCAAGTCGCACTTCCTCTTCTGCAGCACCGTCGAACACCGGACAGATGGCTCGATAGCCCAGCTTCGCGGCAGCCCAGCCAAGGTGAGTCTCCAGAATCTGCCCGACATTCATACGACTTGGAACACCCAGCGGGTTCAGAATGATATCGACCGGAGTACCGTCTTCGAGGAAAGGCATGTCCTCAATCGGCAACACCTTGGAAATCACCCCTTTGTTCCCGTGACGCCCGGCCATCTTATCGCCGACCGAGATCTGGCGCTTGGAGGCCACGTACACTTTCACCATCTGCAGCACACCGCTCGGCAATTCATCGCCGCGCTTCATGCTGTTCAGGCGATGATCTTCACGATCGATGACATCTTCGACAAGCACCCAGCCTTCACGCACCAATTTGCGAGCCGCGGTCTTTTTCTGAGGACTGCGAATGTCCATGTCTTCGAAATGTGTATGAAATCGGCGAGCATAATCGGCGACGGCTTTGGGATCATCCAGTGTGGCCAGCTGGCGACCATCAGAATCCGTGACCGGTTGTTCCAGCACAGCTTCCAGATCCACGAGAAAAGCTTTGAACGATGCCGCGATTGCGACTTCATTCTCCTTTTCAACTTTCTTGAGTTCGTCTTCGAACCGCTTGCGTTCGATTTCTGACAGACTCATACGACGAGAAAATTTCTCTGTGTGGATCACGATACCGCCGACGCCGCTTGGCACTTCCAGGCTTTCATTCTTCACGTCTTCGCCGGCACGTCCAAAGATGGCGTGCAGCAGTTTCTCTTCGGGCGTCAGTTCTGACTTCGCCTTCGGAGAAACCTTGCCGACCAGAATATCACCCGGATTGACGCGCGTTCCGACTTTCACGACACCGGTGTCATCCAGATGACGCAATGCCTTTTCACTGACGTTCGGAATGTCGCGCGTGAACTCTTCGCGTCCCAGCTTCGTCTCGCGGATTTCGACATCGAACTCGTCGAGATGAATCGACGTGTAAACATCCTCTTTCACCAGACGTTCGGACAGAATAATTGCGTCTTCAAAGTTGTAGCCTTCCCATGACATGAAGGCGACCAGCACATTGCGACCGAGTGCCAGCGATCCGTCCTTCGTCGCCGCACTGTCACACAGGATTTGTCCTGCCTTGACGCGTTCACCCATCTTCACGATCGGCTTCTGATTCAAACAGGTGCGTTCGTTCAGTCGCGTAAACTTGCGAAGCGGATAACGTCGTCCGTCGATTTCGATGTTGCAGGCATCGACAAAGGTAACTTTGCCGGACTTCTCTGCGCGCAGCACCATGCCGGAATTCTGAGCCACATACTGCTCCATTCCGGTGCCGACGATCGGGCGCTCCGAAATCAGCAACGGCACAGCCTGACGCTGCATGTTCGATCCCATCAGGGCTCGGTTCGCGTCGTCGTGTTCCAGGAACGGAATCAGACCGGCTGATACTCCGACCATCTGGCACGGTGCAACATCAATGAACTGCACGTCGTTGCGATCAATCCACACCACGTCGCTCTTTGTTCGAGCGAGGACCCGCTCGGCTGCAATCATGCCCTTCTCCACCAGCGTATCTGCCGGACACACCATTCCCGACGCCTCTTCGTCGGCACGCAGCCAGACAACTTCGTCAGTCACTTTCGCGTTCTTCACAACGCGATACGGCGAAATCAGAAAGCCGTAGTCATCAACTCGAGCGTAAATACTCAGGCTGGAAATCAACCCGATGTTCGTGCCTTCGGGCGTCTCAATCGGACAAATACGTCCGTAATGCGAAATATGAACGTCGCGGACTTCGAAGCCCGCACGCTTGCGATTCAAACCGCCCGGGCCCAAAGCACTCAAACGCCGTTCGTGCGTCAGCATCGAGAGTGGGTTGGTCTGGTCCACAACCTGCGAGAGTTCACTCCGGCCGTAGAAATAATCGATTGCCGCCGACACGCTCTTTGGATTGATGAGCGTACGAGGCGTCATCGCATCGACTTCTTTCAGGCTCATACGTTCCTGAACGGTACGACGCAGTTTCAAAAAACCCTTGCGGATTTCATCAGCCGCAAGTTCATCAATGGTTCGCAGACGCCGATTACCAAGATTGTCGATGTCGTCGATCTGTGCCGTCGAGTCACCAATCCGCAGACGGACAATGTACTTCATCGCATTGATGAAATCTTCCGGCTTCAGAGTCATCTCCTCGTCAGAGATTTCCTGAGCGAATTTACGATTGATACGGAATCGACCGACGCGACCCAGGCGATAGCGATTTACATCAAAGAACTTTTCATTAAACAGATCGCTGGCCTTATCCAGGTTCGGCGGATTCCCTGGACGCAGTCTTTGGTAAATCTTCAGCAGCGCTTCTTCGTGCGTCGATGTGCCGTCTTCTGCCAGCGTCTTCAACATCAGCAGATCAGTGTGGTCTTTTACGATCTCGATGCTCTTCACACCACAGGTGAGCAGTTCTTCGGAAACCAACTCCGTAATTTCATAACCCGCATCGATGACAATCTCGCCTGCACGCTCGTGCTTATCCGGGAAGACGACATTTTCAACGGAGTATTTGCCTTCCAGATCTTTGGCAACAGTTTTTACCGTGATTTTGATCGTCTCCGTCGCGTAAAACAAACGAATGATCTCGGCGTCCGAAGAGTACTCCTTTGACATTGCGCGCAGCAGCGTCACGGCAGAAAATTTTCCGCTTTGATCGATCCGGACGCCAATTGCCTCGCGCTTGCTGACGAGCAGTTCGATCCAGCTTCCGCGTTCCGGAATGATGCGGCACGACTGCGTCTTGCGGTCACTACTGGCCGTCTCTTCGGCCATCACAAAGTCCACACCGGGGGAACGATGCAACTGACTGACGACGACCCGCTCCGCACCGTTGATGATAAACTCACCACCGCCAACCATGATCGGGATATCCCCGAGATACACTTCTTCCTCAACTGGCTGCTCCTTGACCAGTCGCAACCAGACGCGGAAAGGCATTCCGTAGGTGAGGCGAAGCTGGCGACACTCTTCCGGTGTGTACCGAGGCTTGCCCAGTTCATACCGAATGTACTCAAGGCGAAACTGCGAGTCGTAACTCTCAATCGGGAACACTTCGCGCAGAATGGCTTCCAGACCAATGTCCAGACGATCGCGCGACGAACGATCCGCCTGTAAGAAACGAGCATAAGAAGCCGTCTGAATCAGAGTCAGACCGGATATCTCGTACTCGGCGTTAATTTTTCCGAAGTTTCGAACTTCGTCCTGGTCGATAGTACGAACAGACGGAATCGGCATACGGAGCCCTGCCTTCGCTGAAAAGATC
>JAYUVA010000471.1:0-2866 GCA_043754375.1 Candidatus Kuenenia sp.
CGGCGTGCGAGGGATCTTACATCCCTTGTTTCCAACAACTGCGCATTTGGCGCCCATCTTTTCAACCGTAGTTCTTTGGGATTTCGAAATTCGGACTTCGGATTTGCGGCTTCGCCGCGCTAGGATATCATGCATCTTCGCATTTGAGGATCTGCTCCACGGTCAGGTCATGTCGCCAGTTTCGCATCCAGTGACGAATGGTGGACGCAGGGACTCGGTGAGTATCGCGCGTGCTGTCGGCCAGACGCTGCGCCCAGACGTCGAATAATCTGTCTGCCACGAATTCTTTGTACTTCAGCAGGACTCGTAATTCCTGCCACCATGAAGAATCCGGTTCCGCCAGGTCCACAGCGTAACCGTTCTCGGTTGCGTAGACCGCAAACTCGCGCGTTTCCGAGTTCAGGCCGTTGCCGCGATCAATCACGATCGGCGAGATTCCTGCCGCGATGGCGTCACGCAGACGGCTGAGATTCCACTGTCGCGCAGCAGGCAGAAGTTCCTTGTCGTAGTCATAGGATGTCGGATCGGTGCCGACCTGAGTGTAAAAGTACTCGTCGGTTTCCAGAACGACACCGTTCGGGCCAGCCAGCCGTTTGGCTCGATGACTCTTGCCACACGCGGGCAAGCCGCGCATCAGATAAACGACTTTGTTTGATTGACCACTCATGAAATCATCCACATTCACTCTGCCGGCTGCTGCACGAGTCCTCAGGAAAGCAACTCTCTACCATTGCCCCGCACGTCGATGTCGGCGTGAATTCTAAGCTCGCTGCGCTCAGTTGTGGAATTCTGGTACGATCGCCGACGAGCGTACTGTACACTCGTTGCTCTGCCGAGATGAGCCCACAAGGTCGCCTGCGCGACAAACAGCCCCCACTCGCCATCTTCAACACTTCACGTTCACAAAGCGACGTCGAGAACAATTTGCGGCTGCCCAAACATCACGTCTTCCCCATGAGGCTCTTCACGACGGAGCGTGAAGGCTACATTCTGGACCGTGCAGATCTGGAAACTGTCCTTCAGCAATTCGTGCATGGGTAAAGTGATACATGCTTTCGGCAGGATTCCAGGAAATATGTGCGCACTTCGTAGATTGCTATCCGGCCAGTGGCTCCATCTTTGGCCAGAGATGTTCGAACTGTTTCATAAACGAATGCACGAATTTTGGATCGTTCGTAACCATGATGTTTTCCTGATTGTGCTCTGAAGCTGAGCGCGTCCAGTTGTAGCTGCCGGAGATCACGTTACTGCGGTCAAAGACGGCAAACTTGTGGTGCATGTGATTGGGTGACGTATCCAGTCGAATGGGAATTCCTGCTTCCGCAAGGCGATGCATGTCGCTGCCGGGATCGAACGCTTTTTCGTTGTCGCCGATAATTCGTGTCCTCACACCGCGCGCGGCAGCATCGATCACGGCTTCGGTGATACGATCGTCAGTGATCGTGAAAACACAGATGTCGATGGAGGCCCGTGATTCGCGCAGCAAGTCCTGAATCCGTAGACGGCAGTCGTCGCCGGGGCTGAAGTGGACTTCGCTGATCGGCTGGCCAGACTGCGATCCGGATGGACGTTCGGCCTGCAACAGCACGCCAGCGACGTCTTCCAGCCAGTCGATCGCTTTCTTCGCATCCGGCCCCAGCAGGGACAGCCGTGCAATTTCGAACGCACGATTCCGCAGCAGGTCACGTTGATGCGACGTATCGGCGTCGGATGTCAGAATTTCCCTGAGTACCGACTTTTCAGTTCGCGAGAGCTTGCCGTCGGCCAGTGATTGTTGCAGCATTCCGTCAATGTCGGATTGATTCATGAAATGAGCCAAGAGGGATGATATGACAAGTCTGTTGAAATCGAACGAAGCCGGAGGATACCGATTTCTTCCTGGAATCGCGCCTTACTCATCAGGTGTCGTTGCGATGCAGGGATTTGAAATCGTCCACGTTGCCCTACAGACACAGTTGCCATGGCACGACGGCTTGAACGCTGCACGCCGGTATCTGGAAGGCAAAAAGCTGACTTGCCGCAACCTGTGCGCTGTCGAGTTGCGATGTCCCCAGCCATATACACTGGAGGGATTTATTGATTTCAACAACCAGTACCGACGACTGCTGAATGCCTGGGAGATGATGGTGGACGGACTCAATCCCGTCGCCCGCACCAATGTGGCTCCTGTGGTTGACCCGCCGCGTGAAGCGATGCTGTTTGCGTTCTCGTACGCCCGTCCTTCCGATTTTTCGCGACGCACGTTTGTCGTGGCTGGCGGTGGGGAATTGCCGGATGGTGAACTCACGGAACGTCGCATCGTGCGCGTCGGCGAGACCAGCTCGGAGGCGCTGATCAAAAAAGCGGAGTGCGTTGCTGAAATCATGAATTCGCGAATGCAGGGACTGGGCGGCAGCAGCGAACTGCTGACGGTGCTCGACGTCTACACGGCACACCCGCTGCGTCCGCTGCTGGAGAGCGTCCTGGTATCGCGGCTGCCGGCGATTGCGAGTCGGGGAGTTCACTGGTTCTATTCACGGCCACCGATTGTGGATATTGAATTCGAAATGGACATGCGCGGAGTGGTGTGTGAGGAAGTGGTGGATTTGTAATTTTCATCGCCAGTTGAACACGGAGATCCCAGCGCGGGCTTCGCCCGCAACCCATAGTAGCCATCACGCTCCGCCGTGATGAGCATTTGTCAATCGACATTCATCTACTGTGACAAAATCCACGATCAACCACGTTGCATGGGCTGTGGGACAATCAGCGCGGGGGCTCAATTCATATGGCCCTGTTTAAGGCTCGTCACGGCGGAGCGTGACGGCTACTTTGGATTCGTCAGAATTCGGGCGGAAAGAATCGACACCTCCGAATTCTGAGGAAT
>JAYUVA010000472.1:0-5645 GCA_043754375.1 Candidatus Kuenenia sp.
GAGGAATTCAGCCGTTTTTGCCTCGCTGGCGCTTCGGGTTGGTATTAAATCAACACCCCGCCAGGCAATGGCCGTCACCAGTTTTATGAAGGGATCGACTGCGGTTCGGATTTTGGGTGTGAATCGTTTACGTGATCAAGGACCAGGCCGCCTTTCAGCGCATTACGCGACTTGTGCGCACTGCCGGTGCTGACAAATCGGTATGAATTGACTGGTTTGACAAATCGTTGTGGTTACACGTGCATCCGATCGTGTCTGAGCTATCAATGCCAATCAAAGTTGCGCTGCATCACAAGAGTGTTTATCAATACGATCGACTTGTCACTCTGGGGGCTCAGGTTGTACGACTGCGACCTGCTCCGCATTCACGAACGCCCATTGATGCCTATTCGCTGACGATTGAACCAAAGAATCATTTCATCAATTGGCAGCAGGATCCGCACGGTAACTATCTCGGTCGCCTGATCTTCCACGAAAAGACCGATCGATTTTCCGTGACCGTCGATGTCGTCGCCGACATGACGGTGGTCAATCCGTTTGACTTTTTTCTGGAAGACGATGCGACACAGTTTCCGTTTCACTATGCGGAAGAACTTGCGACGGATCTAAATCCGTTCCTGCACCCGTATTGTCAGACCGCCGACTTTCAGGCGTATCGCAGGACGGTAGATGAGTCGCCTCGGCGTACGATTACATTTCTGATTGAACTGAATCAAAAGTTGCAGCAGGACATTAAGTACCTCATCCGCATGGAACCTGGCGTGCAGGCTCCTGATGAGACACTCAAAAAGCGATCGGGATCCTGTCGTGACTCCGCATGGTTGCTGGTCCATCTGCTGCGTAGTTTTGGCCTCGCCGCGAGGTTTGTGTCGGGGTATCTGATTCAACTCACAGCAGATTTGAAGCCGCTCGAAGGCCCGCAAGGTCCAACGGTTGACTTCACTGACCTTCATGCATGGACGGAAGTCTTTCTGCCGGGTGCGGGCTGGGTTGGACTTGATCCGACATCAGGTCTGCTCACAGGCGAAGGGCACATCCCACTGGCCGCCACACCAACGCCTCAAACCGCCGCGCCGATTTCCGGCGGAGTTTCAGAATCCGAAGTGGAATTCAGCGTCGAAATGACGGTGACCCGGATTCATGAAGATCCGCGTGTTACGAAACCATACACCGAAGAGACATGGGAGCAGATTGACGCCGTCGGAGCGGAAGTGGATCGCCGACTGCAGGCTGAAGACGTGCGACTGACGATGGGCGGCGAGCCAACGTTTGTGTCGATCGACGATATGGAAAGCGATGAATGGAATACGGCTGCCGTCGGTCCACACAAGCAACAGCTTTCTGATGAACTCATTCGCCGCCTGCGCCGCAAATTTGCGATGGGCGGGTTGCTGCATTATGGCCAGGGAAAGTGGTACCCCGGCGAATCATTGCCACGCTGGGCGTATAGTTGCCTATGGCGTCGCGACGGTCAGCCGATCTGGAAAAACCCGGCCCTGCTCGCGGATTTGGGACTGGCACCGGGCAAAGCGGATGTCAGCAAGCCTGTGGCGGACGAGAAACTTGCTGCCGACTTCATGTGTGAATTAGTCGATCGACTGCATGTTGAAGATCGCTGGATTCGACCAGCCTATGAAGACGTGTTCCACATGCTGGAGATCGAAAACAAGCTGCCCATCGATGTGGATCCGCGTGAATTTGATCCGGATGCCGACGAAGATCGCCGCCGACTCAGCCGCGCGCTGACACGTGGTATCAGCCGTCCGGTCGGCTTTGTTTTACCGTTGACTCGTGCATGGTGGCAGGCGAATGCAAAATGGACGAGTGGATTCTGGCCGTTCCGATCGCATCGCCTGTTTCTGATTCCCGGCGATTCGCCCATGGGCCTGCGTCTGCCGCTCGAATCACTTCCAATCACGGGCAACAGTGAATTGCAGGTCCATCCCCGTGACCCGTTTGCCGAGCGCGCACCGCTGCCGGGATATGCGGAGATCCGTAAGACGGCTCAGGAACGCCTTGCTGCAGAACGTCGGGCGGTCGATGCGCCGCGACAACAACAGGTGCTGCAGCGACTGGGACTCAGTGACGATCCGGAAGAATTGAGCGACGACTATCACTCCGATCCGCTCGCGGCTGGACATGTCGTCCGTACGGCGTTGTGTATTGAACCTCGTGATGGGCAGATTCGCGTCTTCATGCCACCGGTCGGCACGTTGGAAGACTATCTGGAACTGGTCGCGATGATCGAAGAGACCGCTGAGTCTCTGCAGACGCCCGTGATCATTGAGGGCTACCTTCCGCCGTTCGACTATCGCATGGAAATGCTGAAGGTGACTCCCGATCCAGGCGTCATCGAAGTCAATGTGCATCCGGCACATGACTGGGAACAATTAAAAGACATCACCGGTTCAGTGTATGAAGAAGCCCGTTTATGCCGACTGGGGACTGAAAAGTTTCAAATGGACGGTCGTCACACGGGCACCGGCGGAGGGAATCATCTGGTGCTCGGTGGCGCGACACCGGCGGACAGTCCGTTTCTGCGGCGTCCGGATCTGCTGTGCAGTCTGGTCGGATTCTGGAACAACCATCCGTCACTGTCGTATCTGTTCTCCAGCCTGTTCATCGGTCCGACCAGTCAGGCACCGCGGATTGATGAAGGCCGCGGTGATGCGATGTACGAACTGGAGATTGCCTTTCAGCAGGTTCCTGAACCAGGCTGCGGTTCGATTTCCAACTGGATGGTGGACCGACTGTTTCGAAATCTGCTGGTCGATCTCACCGGCAATACGCACCGTGCGGAAATCTGTATCGACAAACTGTATTCGCCGGATCATGCAGCTGGTCGCCTGGGACTGGTCGAACTGCGCGGGTTTGAGATGCCGCCGCATTTGCGCATGAGTCTCACGCAGCAGTTATTGGTGCGTTCGCTGGTGGCGATGTTCTGGCGGAAGCCGTACAACGTTCCGCTGATCCATTGGCGCACGATTATCCACGACCGATTCATGCTGCCACATTATCTGTGGCAGGATCTGGCTTCTGTTGTCAATTCCCTGCGGCTGGATGGGATCGACTTTGACTTGAACTGGTTCGGGGCTCATCTGGAGTTTCGGTGTCCGTTGATTGGTACGTTTGAATACAGCGGCGTCCATGTCGAACTGCGGCAATCGCTGGAACCATGGTACGTACTGGGCGAAGAACCTGGTGGCAGTGGCATGACCCGATTCGTCGATTCCTCGGTGGAAAGGCTTCAAGTCAAAGTCACGGGTATGTTTTCGGCTTCGCTGTGTATTGCGGTCAACGGCGTACGGATCCCGCTGCAACCGACAGAAACTCGTGGTGAATATGTTGGTGGCGTGCGTTACCGTGCATGGCAGCCACCGAACTGCCTCCATCCGAACATCGGCGTGCATACGCCGCTGGTGTTTGATCTTGTCGATACCGCGAACGGTCGATCTTTGGGCGGATGTCGTTACAATGTGGAGCATCCGGGTGGCTTGAATCCAGACGGATATCCGGTCAATGCACTGGCTGCGGAGAGTCGCCGCTCCGGTCGCTTTTTCCGGATGGGTCATACAGGTGGGCTGATGTTGCCAAAGACACCAGATATGTCGCCTGATTTTCCATGTACGCTGGATCTGCGTCGCGGCACAATTTGAAACTCCGGAATACGATGGAATGGCCACAGGATTGTCTCTGAGCGCAAGGACGGAACGAGTTTTCAGCTGCCCGCCGTTCGTCTATGACGAGGTTTACGGCAGCGACGGGGTGCCTCGCGGACACTGGGCGAAGTTTCTGACAGCGCTCCGCAACGTTCCTATCGGAGAATTCTCCCGCCGCAATGAGCAGGCCGACCGGATGCTCCGCGAGAACGGTGTGAGCTACCATTCGGTGGGTGCCGGCGGTGACACTGCCCGTCCCTGGCGACTCGACCTGCTCCCGATGCTGATCACGGCCGCAGATTGGGCTGTCATCGCAGTAGCGCTCGCTCAGCGAGCTCGGCTGCTCAATCTTGTGATCGCCGATATCTATGGTTCACGCAGTCTTATCGACGACGGCACGCTCCCACCGGAGGTGCTTTACGCCAATCCGGAATTCCTGCGACCATTCTGTGACATCGGTCGATTGGATCAGCATCCGATGTTCATGTACGGCGTCGAACTCGCGCGGTCGGCGGAGGGCCAGTGGTGGGTGATGGCTGACCGCTCAGAAGCGCCCGCCGGACCTGGCTTCGCGCTCGAGAATCGCATCGTCAGTTCGCGTACGATGCCGTCCGCGTTCAAGCAGATTCCTGTCGAGCGTCTGGCCCCGTTCTTCGCACGTCTGCAGAATTCGGTTCGTCGCCGGGCACCGCGTCCCGGTGATAACCCCCGCATCGTATTGCTTTCAAGTGGACCGGGGCATCCTTACTATTTTGAAGACGTGTATCTGGCCAGATATCTGGGATACACGATGGTCGAAGGTGGCGACCTCGCCGTGCGGAATGATGCCGTCTTTTTGAAAACACTTTCCGGTCTGGTGCCGGTGGATGTGGTGCTGACCCGCGGAGCGGAATCAGGGCTCGATCCTCTGGAACTTGGTGGCTATTCGGCGCACGGAGTGCCGGGATTGCTCAACGCAATGCGATCAGGCAACGTCACGGTGACGAATACGCCAGGCTGCGGCATCGTCGGTGCGCCTGTATTCATGGCTTTTCTGCCACGACTCTGCCAGCGGCTGCTGGGCGAATCGCTGAAGATGCCATCCATCTCGACATGGTGGTGTGGCGAAGCAGACAGCTTTGCGTACGTGATGAATCGGCTTGACCATCTGGTTGTGAAACCCGCTTTTCAGAAGAGCGGCGGGGAAGAAATTATTGTCAGCGATCTCACAGCTGAACAGCGAGGGAAACTCGTCGCGCACCTGCAGGCGAATCCGTATTCCTGGGTGGCTCAGGAGAAAGTCGCACGATCGGCAGTTCCGGTCTGGTCGGCGTCCGGAATTCGATGCGGTCACGCAGCGGTCCGGGCATTTCTGGTTGAAGATGAGGATGAATGGCACCTGATGCCGGGTGGCTTGATGCGCGTTGCGCCTGACACAGGGCCGATGCAGTTGTCCATCGCTGCCGGTGAAGGCAGTAAGGATCTGTGGGTGATCGCGGACGGGAAAGTCGACCCAGTGACGCTGCTGAATCCGCAGGATCAGCCGATTGAACTGCGTCGCACGTCAGCGTTGTTTCCCAGCCGGGTCGCGGACAACCTGTTCTGGCTTGGACGTTCACTCGATTGCTGTGACTTTCTGGCGCGCCTCATCCGGGCTTTGGCGGAACGTCTCGCAGATGAAGGCAACGTGGATATGACCGAAGTCCGCTTCCTGGCGCGGGCATTGAGCGAATTCGGGCAGTTGGAACCCGGCTTTGTCGTGGATGGGTTGGAATCGCAACTGCCGTCGCTGACCGAAGCTCTGCCTGACGCAGTCTATGACGCCGGCGAATTTGGCGGGCTCGCCCGAGTTGTCAATGAGCTGACTCGTCTGGCATCACTGGTCCGCGACTGGATCAGTCCCGATACCTGGCATCGTATCAACGTGACCGCAGAAAAATTCCGCACTTCGTCGGAAAAGGAATGGCGCGATATCACGGATGTCGTCAGTTCGGCGAATTCACTTGT
>JAYUVA010000473.1:0-3068 GCA_043754375.1 Candidatus Kuenenia sp.
CAGACGCAGGTCTTGCCCATCTGACGGCTGACGAGAGCCGCATGAGACGAAGCCCTGCCGAAAGCCGTCAAAATCCCCTTGGCAACTTTCATACCTCGCAGGTCTTCCGGGCTCGTTTCCTTGCGGACAAGGATTAACTGCAGGTTGTTATCAGCGTTCCATTTTTCTTCCGCGTCCGATGCATGGAACACGATCTGTCCCGTCGCAGCACCTGGACCGGCGTTGATGCCCTTCGCAAGGAATGCATCCGTCTTGCTCGCCGCAGCCTTGGCCATCGGGTTGAAGATTGGCTGCAGCAACTGGTTCAGGTCGTCGGCTGGAATTCGGCGCTTTTCAAGTGCTGTTTTTGCGTCGATCAGGCCTTCGTTCACAAGGTCCACCGCGATACGAACAGCGGCAAAACCAGTACGCTTGGCGTTTCGTGTCTGCAACATCCAGACCTTGCCGCGCTGCACGGTGAACTCGATATCCTGAACTTCCTTGTAGTGCTTTTCAAGGATCTTGCCGATGTCGTCGAGCTGCTTGAATGCTTCTGGAGCGTCCTTGACCAGCGTCTCTTCAATGCGTTTTGGTGTCCGCGTTCCGGCCACCACGTCTTCGCCCTGTGCGTTGATCAGGTAGTCGCCGCAGAAGCCTGGCAGACCGACTGAACAATTGCGGGTCAGGCCTACGCCGGTGGCACAGTCATCGCCAAGGTTTCCGAAGACCATTGCCTGCACGTTGGTCGCTGTACCCCAGTCGTGTGGAATACCGTACTGACGACGGTAAACCATGGCACGGTCGTTCATCCAGCTGCCAAAGACTGCGCCGATGCAGCCCCAAAGCTGTTCCATCGGATCTTCAGGAAAATCAATGCCCTTGTGCGCCTTGATCACCGCTTTGAACTGAACGACGATATCCTTCAGCACAGCGACAGACAGGTCTTTCTCATGCTCGACTCCTGCGTGTTCGCGAGCTTTGTCGAGGATCACATCGAAGTGGTCCGGATCGTTTTTGGATTCCGGCTTCAGTCCCAGCACAACGTCGCCGTACATCTGAATCAGACGTCGGTAACTGTCCCATGCAAAGTGTTCGTTGCCTGACTGCTTGATAAGTGCCTGGACGACTTTTTCGTTGATGCCGATGTTGAGGACAGTGTCCATCATGCCGGGCATGGATTCGCGTGAACCTGAACGGCAGCTGAGCAGCATCGGATTTGCCGGATCGCCGAATTTTGATCCCATGATGGCTTCGGCGTTCGCGATGGCGGACTGAACTTCAGCTTTAAGCTCTGGCGGATAGGACTTGCTGTTCGCGTAGAAATAGGTACAGACTTCGGTCGTGATTGTGAAACCGGCAGGCACCGGCAGACCGATACGGCTCATTTCCGCCAGATTCGCGCCCTTGCCGCCCAGGAGAGTTTTCATGGTGGCATTGCCTTCAGCTTTGCCAGCGCCCCAGGTGTAAACGTACTTCTTGTCTGCCATCGAATTAGACCCCATGATTGGATGGGCTGTGAACTGTCACAGCCAACGTGGATTGGAGAATCGTGCGTATCGGCGTTGATGACAGCCGAGACCACGATTCGAAGAGCGAAATCTGTCCGAGACAATCTCGTCACAGAGCCCCCCAAATAACGGCCAGAATTGACCGTTCGCAGCGCGCACCGCAACCGGAAGCCCGATCGGGCGGTCAAGCGAGTCGGAACGGTATCAACGCGATGTTCAAACTGCAAGCACGTACCCAACCCCCGCAAATCTGAGACGCAAACTCTCGGCGCTACTGGTGTGAATTCTTCGGATCTGTGCGTTATGCTTCGTCGCGGCACAAACTCGCCAAGCGCAGAGCTGGGTGACGGGAATTCTATTACGAAACAAGTCCATTTGACTTGTCGGCAACTCACGGATGATTGAGACGAGCCGTCTCTGGAAAAAAGTACATGAGCGATTTACTGACCGGTGAGTCCCTGGTGGCTCTCCTGACGTTGACATCCCTGGAAATGATTCTTGGGATCGACAACATCATATTCATCGCCATTCTGGCTGGTCGATTGCCTGCAGAACAGCGTGACAAGGGACGCACCTTTGGGTTAATGCTCGCAGTCATTTCGCGCGTCGTACTGGTGCTGTCGATTGGCTGGGTGATGTCGCTGAAGGCTGAATTGTTTTCGGTTCTGGAACATGCATTCACCGGGCGCGACATCATTCTGGTGCTGGGAGGGTTGTTCCTGGTATTCAAGGCGACTCGAGAGATTCACCACAAAGTTCAGTCGGCTGGTGACGATGACAGTAAACCGGTCGCCAAAGTCAGTCTGAGGTCAGTATTGATTCAGGTGCTCCTCATCGATGTCGTGTTCTCACTGGATTCAGTGATCACGGCCGTGGGAATGACGACTGGATTCCGCCAGCGCCTGCTGAAGTGCGATGCTGCCAGGTTCTTCGGGGAGTTCTGCGACGATTGTCGATGATTCCGCAGCCGCAGCCGGATTTGGTGACCTTAATTAATACTGTGATTCCGGTGCCGGAGGATGACTTTTCTTCTCGGTCCACATCTGCAGGATTTCGACCAGGAACGAAAACGCCATCGCAAAGTAGACGTAACCTTTGGGGATTTCTTTGCCAAATCCCTCCGCGATCAACAGCATCCCGATGAGCATCAGAAATGACAGTGCCAAAACCTTGATTGCAGGATTGTTTTCAATAAACGTCACGATTGCCTTTGAAAAAACCAGCATCCCGAGAACTGAAAGAATGATCGCGATCACCATGATGGGGATGGCAGCCTTCAATCCAGTCGTCATTCCCACGGCCGTGATCACTGAATCCAGAGAGAACACGACATCTATGAGAAGCACCTGAATCAATACTGACCGCAGGCTGACTTTCGAGACCGTTTTCCCTTCTTCGTCACCAGCCGACTGCACCTTGTGGTGAATCTCTCGCGTCGCCTTGAACACCAGGAACAACCCGCCCAGCACGAGAATAATGTCGCGACCCGTGAATGCATGTTCCAGAACCGAAAACAATTCAGCCTTCAGCGACATCACCCAGCCAATCGACAGCACCAGTACGACGCGCGAAATGACTGCG
>JAYUVA010000474.1:0-3474 GCA_043754375.1 Candidatus Kuenenia sp.
GAAGAATTCCTCATACGCAAAGCGAGCGTTATGGCCGGCCTGTTCGATGATGGCAGGCAACCGCAGTGGTCCACTGGCAATCGATTCCGCCGGGCGAAGAATGACATTGCCAGTCGCACACGGATACCGTTCATCCATGTGTGCGATCAGGCAGCATTCGTTTCGCGTGCAGCCCAGTCAAGGAACGCTCGTCGATGGACTCGATCCCATGATTGAATGGCTTCGTTCATGTCGAATCGGCCACATTGCCATTCGCGTGCCGGCATCCACAAATTCAGCAGGAACCTTGCCGAATGCACGGCGTTTGCGTCGGCAGCGGATTCCGCCGCCCAGATGTCGAGCTGATTGGGATTCCACGGTGCGACGCCCGGCGCGTTGTTCAATGCCGGAAACTTCACACCCAGTCCGAGAAATGCGTTGTCACTTTGTTTCATATTCCTGATTCCTCCATGCGTTTTTGAATTTCAATCCAATTTGTTCACCCTCTTCATAGCGCATGATAACGTCCTTTATCAACCCCAAAGCAATTTTTGATTTCTGAGGAAAATTACAGGCAATCCAGCAAGTTTGCTGGCCGGAAGGAACGCTTGCCAGCTGGCTGGTTTGCCGCGAAGGTCGCCGGGAATTGAGGTGCAGCAGTCTTTCGGTGCTGGAAGATCGTATGACGAAGTAAGGGCGAATTGACTGAGGGGAGAAAAACTGTGGGAGCGAAACAGCTGCGGGCAGGTCAAATCCGCAATTCTTTGCTGGAAGTTCCTGATCTGGACGTTTACGATTCAGCAATGGCGGAGCCATGTCATTTTCAATTTGATATTTTTGGACCGTGTTTGCCAATTCCCTCTGGGGAAAAAAAGAACACCAACCGTGCCGCCGGGTTGTCAAACCAAGGTAGATGGGCTGTTGCTGGCCTGAAACAACGGCAACCTCATTCGGTGGAGTCCTTCCACGAATGTTTTGATGAGCTCCACAATTCGGTGGAGTTGATTGAAACAGTGTCACGAGTACGAGCGCGACACAAACGGAAGGAGGAAACATGAGTGAGCACACCTATATTGGCCCTTTTATCAAAAAAAAGGGCCGACGTAGCATGTCTGAACGGGAGAGATCGGAGTGGATCCGGTCAATCTGGTTCGTCATAGCAGCGACATTTGTCATTCATTTGGCATTGTTGCTGGACGCCAACAAGTCGTTCTTCTGAGAACGCAAGCTGATGGGATTTCCCGTCAGCTTTTTTATTGCGCCGACCGAGTTAATCATTTGGCAGGTGACGCAACAAAAAAGGGGTAAGCCGAAGCTTACCCCTGAGAGGTCTACCCAAGATAATCAGGTGAATTCAGAAAGAGGTTTCCGTTCAACCGCATGTCTGTCTTGTCCTGACTCAGGATCGTTCCCATGTGGATGCATCCACGAGCCGTGAAGCTCATGGAACTCCGGACATCGTCCCAAACGCATTCACCGCGTAATGGACTGTCTGGACTACGCCACTTTGCGACATGGTGTTGCAGGACCCGAAAAATATCCTCGCGGCTAATTTTCGCCAGCACACCCCACGAGACTGAAACCAACCCGACATCAAAGTTGACGTCGAGCCCCAGTCTCTTCCCCCGCGCCCTGAGAATGGGATCCACATTCGTGATCCTCAGTCCGACTCCACAGTCATTCAACTCAACCGGCTGCTCTCCAAATTCCTCCGCATCAACCACCGTTGGGTCTGGTTCAAAACGACCAGCCCAGTACCTCTCCGACTCCGTTCCATTTCCTTGTGTTTGCATAACACCTCATTGATTCCGTTCATTAATAATCACGAGTTTTTGACTCTCCCGCAGAGTACTCATCTTTTTATGCCTGACGAGCACGGGCAAACCATCGTTTTGTTTTGAAACCTCGATAGTTGGGGGGTTTATTACGCAACGGTCACAACAAGTTCGTCTGCCATGAGTGTGAAACGAAATGCTGCGGCTTGTATTTCAATGCGACGTCATGTGTTGACTGTACGCGGGTTTGGTGGAACGAATCGGAGAAGGTTACAGCCCGAGTGAGGCAGAAGCCATCGTGGTCTTTTATGGATTTTTCTCATCGGCGTGATTTGAGATGGGATGAGGCCCGCAGATGTCGTTCAATACGATGCACAATGTGTGCTGCAGACGTGGCGACATCGAAACGTGCCCCCTGATGGACAACTCTCATTCATTTGGAAACTGAACTCTGTGCGTGATCCTGCCCGGCAGGCAGACCGCTGAAGTCTTGTAAGCCCCCCTGTTAGCTTCTCAAACAAAAAGCAGGCTACGCCGACGTCGCGTTGTAAAACTCAAGACGCATGTTCGATCGTCGGAACATTGAACAAGACGAAGCTCTGTTTGCCGAGCGATGGCAAACCGCCTTCCTGCGTTCTCCCGTTTGATGAGCTCCATCTGCGGATGGGGTTGATTGAAACAGTGCAGGCTGCAAGCCCGCACCGGAAAAAGGAGAACGCATGAAAGACGAAAAACCTTCCGATCTGCATTCCGCAGATCAAACACCAGAAGCTGTTGATCCGGAGTTGCGATATCAGGCATTCCTCGAAGTGCTGCAAGCACTCGAAGAACCTGAACTCACATACGAATCGGAAATCATGCCCTGGTGGATCTTCCCTCACTTAGAGTGAGAAGATCACAACGGTTTTCAGCTACCGGGTACGCCCGGTAGCCTTTTTTATGCCACAGATTTCTCAGTTTGGCAAGTGGCTCGCAACTGTCTGATTGACTTCACTTTTCCGGCAATCTCATTCTGTTTTGAAGGACACGTTTCCATGGCGAAGCAACCCATCCACAGCATCCGGTTCGGCTACATCAAAGCCAACATCTGGTTCAACCAAACCAAATCCGGCGACCGCCACAACGTGACGGTCACTCGTTTGTACCGCGACGGCGACCTCTGGCGCGAATCTCAACACTTCGGCCGCGATGACCTACTGCTGCTTGCCAAGGCGCTGGACCAGGCCCACACATGGATCATGCAGCAAGGGGCTGTCAGTGAACCAGCGTGATTTGGATAATTCCCGCGGATTTGATGGTCATAAATAACCTGCTGAGCGCCCCGGACCGGACCGCCGAACAACTTCATCCAACTGACTCAGGACACGCCCATTGCGCCAAGCAAGCTTGGGAGAGGAGGATGAGATGTAATCGACAACTCTGAAACCTTTCAGCGGAACCGTGCGGGTGTGAAGCCCGTCCAGTAGAGCCTGACCAGCAACTGGAAGCGAGTCTTGCGTGGTGTTGGAGTAATCCGCACTGCGAAGCGTAGACAGCGAGTCCGAAAGCCATGCTATCGAGCGTCGAAAGACCCCATCGTGGGAGCCTCTGCACCAGGGCGTTCAGGGGCCACGCTGCTGCACTTCAATGGTCTGGTGCAAGCAGTCCTGCCGGCGTCGGATTGGAACATGTGCAAACGGACAATCGTGGTTCCCCAGGAACTTGGGAGAACCCTGTTCGC
>JAYUVA010000475.1:0-5035 GCA_043754375.1 Candidatus Kuenenia sp.
CGGGATGCATGTCGGCACCGGGATACCAGCCAGTGGGATCTTTGCCAGGGAATGGTTATCCGGTCGGTTGGGGGCCAATGCCTGGAAACGTGCCAGTGAGCGGGCCTGGCGGTGGCGTACCGACGACGGGATACATTCCCCCCGGGACGGTGCCGTCGTCGCCGATTGTACCGATTTCGAATCCTGGGACTCCGGATAGTCCGCCGATTGTCGTTGGGTCGCCGCCAAAGCCGACAACACCCAGTGAACCAGCAACACCATCAACTCCCACGGATCCCGCCAGCTTCTGGACACCGTGGCCGTTGCCACCTCGCAACAGATCATCGGCAGTCGCCATCGATCGACTGGCCGATCTGCCGCGCAACGTTCCGGATGGAGCAGATCGTGTGGGCGGCGCGCCATCAACGCCTTCGGAAGATCTGAAGTATCGCGGCGGCAGGACGATCAAGCATATGTCGTTTGTCAATCTCTATGTCGGAGGCAACAGCGCATGGCAGAAGAGCGACATTGAATCGATTGATCGGGCGATCTCTGCGGCGATGGCTGACAAAAATCTGAATAACGTCATGCGGCAATATTTCAACAATGAGGAAATCACGGGCACGGAATTGCCCTCGCACCCGCTGGTTGGTTATACGCCGAAAGTGATGACTCAGGGTGACGTCGAATACTGCCTATCGTACCTGTACGATCAGGGATACCTCAAACAGTACGACCTGTCGTCTACGGTCTTCAACTTTCTGCTGCCACCTGGCACCGTGCTGAATGACGAAGCCAGCCGTCTGTCAACGCTCGCAGACGCCGGTCAAAGGAATCATCCGCGTGCCGCCGGGTTCACTTTTACGGCGGCGTCAATCACTGGTGAGGAATCTAATACCGTGATCCCAAAGGCCGACGAGGGTGACTCAACTTCAGGACTTGGTGGATATCACGGGAGCATCCGCAAAGGGCAAAAGAAAATGCCCGTCTATTATTCCGTCGATGTTTTCTCGGAACGTCGGGCAGACGGTTCAGCCAACGGAATTCCAGTGTTCAAAGAACCGTGGAAGAATGTCGTTGCGACGCTGTACCATGAATTGCAGGAGGCTCGCACTGATCCGGATGTGGAGGACGCAATTCGCGATCCTTATAATCCGAATGCCGAACGCTATCTCGGCTGGACGTCAGATCGCGGCGAAGAATGCGGTGACTACCCGATCAGCGGCAGTCGCAATATCAGTTCCGTTGTCACGGAAGTCGAGTTGGCAGACGGAAGCGGCAAAGTGCCGGTCCAGTTGCAGTATTCCAACGCCGTCCACGGCCCGGAAGGCCCGATCGCAGAACCACATCCGCTGCCACGATGAGACTCACGCCTTATCGGAGATATCACTGCGGCACCAGCCGCCTTGCCATTGGATTTTGTGCACCGCCGCGTATGCGTTTTGTTTCGCCTCGGCGATCGTATCTCCCAAAGCCGTAACGCCCAGCACACGACCGCCTGCGTTCACCACTTCACCATTCTTGATCGCGGTACCAGCGTGGAAGACCTTTGTGTCCGGCAGCCCATCGGCGTTCTGGAGACCTGTGATTGCGCGCCCCTTTGCGTAATCACCGGGGTAACCTTCTGATGCCATCACAACGCACACCGCCGGGCGTGGATCCCAATCCAGTGATTCCAGTTCCGTCAGACGACCGGTGGCAGCCAGCAGGAGTACGTGCGCCAGATCGGAACGCAGCCGCATCAGCACAGGTTGTGCTTCAGGGTCGCCAAACCGCACATTGTATTCCAGCACTTTCGGCCCATGCGCAGTCAGCATGATGCCTGCGTAAAGCACTCCGGAGAACGGACAGCCTTCGACCTTCATCGTGTGAATGGTCGGGATCAGAATGCGGCGGATAATATCGTCCATAATCGTCGGTGTGACCAGCGGAGCAGGGCAGTACGCTCCCATGCCGCCGGTATTCGGACCACGATCATGATCCCAAGCGCGTTTGTGATCCTGTGCGACATCCAGGGGCACGATCGTGTCACCATCGACCAATGCCAGAATGCTGGCTTCATGACCGACCAGACATTCTTCGATCACGACCTGCGAACCCGCTTCTCCGAATGTGCGGTCCTGCAGAACTGATTTCACGGCAGCTCGTGCTTCAGCCCGATTGGCACAAACGAAAACTCCTTTGCCGGCTGCCAGACCATCGGCCTTGACGACCAGCGGTTGCTCTTCGCAGTCTTCGAGATACTGCATGGCTTCGGGCATACGGCTGAAGACGGCAAAATTTGCCGTGGGAATATTGGCTCTACGGAGCAGCTTCTTGGTAAAGACCTTACTGCCTTCCAGACGCGCGGCAGAGGCTGTCGGACCAAACACGTTCAGATTCTGTCGGCGAAATTCATCTACAATTCCAGCCACCAGCGGTGCTTCGGGACCGACCACCGTGAGATCGATCTGGTTGTCTTTTGCAAACTTCGCCAAACGCATGACGTCGTCTGCCGGAATGTTCAGGTTCTCAGCATCCTGCGCCGTGCCAGCGTTTCCCGGTGCGCAATAAATTTTTTCGACGAGCGGTGACTGGCTGAATTTCCAGACCAGAACGTGCTCGCGACCACCGGAACCTACGACCAGAATCTTCATTGAACAGCTTGTCCTGCGGAGTGCAACAAAAGAAAAAACTCGCGGCAGGATACCGCGAGTTTGATGGAATTTCGAACCAGTGTCGGAAGCGTCCTGATTTCTGGATCAGGTCACCGGAGCCGACTCCGGCTTCAACACGAACGGAAACACGCGAATTGCAGCGCCCGGAGCGTGCTGCTTCTTATAAGCAAGTTGTGCTGCACGATCCGCTGCGAACTGCAGTCGGATGAATTCCAGTCCGCAGAAGGAATCAATATCAGCCTCGGCCGCAACATCGGCAAACATTTCACCAGCAGACGCAGCGTGACGCCGAACTCCGTGAATGCTGCGTTCGCGAACTTTCACGCCGGCAGCCGCCAGTTTGATAAGTCCCTTCAGGAATCGGCCAACAGTCGTGTCCGCTCCTGAAACACGCCACAGACGCTCCCATTCTTCGTGAGCTTCCCAGTAGAAACCGAGATTAAAAAAATCCAATCCCAGGAGATAGTTGCGATTGCTGGGCCATGTGTCAGTGCTTAACGCTCTGGGCCCCTGCCCAGGGGCGTGCTTTCGACCGTGGCTGTGTCCTTTCGGATCGCGGATCGGGTGTGGCATCCCCGAGCCGGGATAATACGTATACGTTGGTAGCGGTCCGGAAGGATACAAACGGTCAATTTCGGCTTCGGCCGTGATCATGTGTCATCGACTCCAATGGTTAGGCGTCACTAATCTGGTTGCTCCGCGGAATCGTACGCAGAGGCTTCGCAACAGAACACTCGCGGAACGCGTATTCGTGGCGACTCCTTACCCCTGACGATCTCGAACACTGAACATCCAGACAGTCATCTGAAGTGTCAGGATTCGATTGCGCCGAATTTACACCTTTTTCTGGCGATTTCGAGTACTTCTTGCCCTGATTGCACCAGATTCCGGATGACCGCTGTTTTCAGGCACACTGGTTGGGACAGTCGAAGCATTTTACTTATTATCGCTAAACCTACAAATGGCTGGAGTTTAGGGTTGCAGTGCCTTGAAATGGCGGCGGCGCCCTCGTTCGTGGTCCGGACAATAACCGCATCGCACACTTCAGGGGTAGGCCTTACCGAGCAAATCGGAAAATGCCGGAACGGCGACCGCCAGTCGAACACAAGTCCTGCCGACAAGGTGTCACAACGTGAAACTCGGGTTTGCGCTGTTCCGGCACACGCGGCGGCCTTGGTCCGGCCTACTCTGAAACGGTGCCGGCTTCTCTCGAACGATAGCAGTCCGCTACTCGCTTTGATTCTCGGGCAGGGTTTGTAACCTGAGAGTCGGCACAGATTTTTCTATTCAGGCAGTGGTTTCAGGAATGAGCTTTGATGACCGATATTCATGATTTGACACGCCGATTACAGCGAGTTGCGGATTCGAAAATTGTACTCTTCGTTGCCGATGGACTTGGTGGTTTGCCGTTGAAGCCAGGCGGAAAGACAGAGCTGGAAACTGCCAACACTCCGCATCTTGACGCGCTCGCGCAGCGCGGGGTGTTGGGAATGAGCATTCCAGTGCTGCCCGGGATCGCGCCGGGAAGTGGTCCGGGACATCTGGGATTGTTCGGATACGACCCTTTGAAGTATGACATCGGCCGCGGGGTGCTTGAAGCGCTGGGGATTGATTTTGCATTGACCGATCGCGACGTTGCTGTGCGAGGCAACTTCTGTACGATCGATGAAGCTGGCAATATCTCGGATCGTCGTGCGGGACGCATCTCGAGCGACATCGCTGCAAAGTTGTGCGAGAAACTTGACAGAATCAAAATCCCCGGCGTCGAAATCTTTGTGCGCCACGTGAAGGAGTATCGACTTGTCATCGTGATTCGTGGAGAAGGGCTTGGCGGCAACGTGAACGACACCGACCCGCAGCGAACTGGAGTTCCTCCGCTGAAGCCACACGGAACAGACGCCGCGTCGCAGAAAACCGCAGAGATTCTTGCAGAGTTCAAGCGTCAGGCAGGAGTCGTTCTGAAGGACGACGCACCCGCGAATCTGCTCACCATGCGCGGCATCGCTAAAATGCCTCCGATTCCGAAATTCCAGGAGGTCTACGGAACTCGCGCCGCTGCGATTGCCGTGTACCCGATGTATCGCGGACTGGCTCGCCTGGTGAACATGGACATCCTGGATGCAGGCCACACGCTGGATGATCAGATGAAGTGTCTGAAAGCCAATTGGTCAGAGTATGACTACTTCTTCATTCACTTTAAGTACACCGACAGCACAGGCGAGGACGGCAACTTTGACGCCAAGGTCAAGCGCACGGAAGAGTTCGATTCGGCCATTCCGAGCATCAACGCACTCAAGCCCGACGTGCTGATCATCACCGGAGACCACAGCACTCCGTCCAAGATGAAGTCGCACAGCGGACATGCTGTTCCGACAATGCTTGTTGCCGAGAACTGCCGT
>JAYUVA010000476.1:0-8397 GCA_043754375.1 Candidatus Kuenenia sp.
ACCTAATTCATCTGCAGCACGGGCAGGCTGATCGGAGCATCCGGCGAACGGCGGAGTTTTGGCGGCAGGACTGCGTGCGCGTATTCCCAAAGCTGATCCGGCGTTTCAAAGTATTGATCGTAGACTCCGTCGTTGCCGAACTCACAATTACCGGTGCTGTATTCGCGGCAGATTTCAGGGCGAGTGTCATACGCGCCGCAGCGGTTGTCGGCCTGAAGATGTTGACAGTCGCCGGGAATCAGCAGGAACCACGATGCTCCATCCACGAAGACTGAAAACGGACCGTGCATCATGTACCAACGCATATTGTCGAATTGTTCCCACGTCTTTGGTGCGTCAATCCCCATGGCAAAGTAGCGGCAGCAACGGGCGGTGCAGTAACTGCAGAGAATTTCGCCAACCTTTAGATTTTCGCGGATCGTGGTTTCAGATGTGGTCATAATCTTTGTCTGCTGAATCGGTGAAAAACGTGCGGGACCGGGACGATCAGCATACATTAGCGATAGACGCACGACAAATCTACAATTGCCGGTCGCTGTCCGACACGAGATTGTTTCCTGAGCCATCGTTCATACCTTGCGCAGATGCCGTTGGCTCGTTTAACCGCGTGCCCACCGGGCCGCGATTGTTCTATTTGAGATTTCGTATTTGAGATTTGAAATGCGAAGCGCGGGGCGTTGCCCACGCGGTTAAACGAATCTGCCATCATCACCGCGCGGTATATCCTGCGGGCCAGGCTTCCCGCTTGCCATTGACGAAGAGAACACTATGCATATCAATCGTATTTCCAGGCGTGCCCGGCTCCTTCAAATTCTGATTGTCGCCGCGATCCTGAGCCGCACGATGCCTCAATCGTTGGCTCAGGACGCGAACACGGCAAGTCTTGAAACTGCCGATGTCGTCATCTACGGAGGCACGTCTGCCGGCGTCGCGGCGGCGGTTCAGGTATCACGCATGGGGCATTCCGTCGTGCTTATCGAACCGGGAAAGCATATTGGCGGACTGACATCGGGAGGTCTCGGGTTTACCGATAGCGGCGACAAACGCGTGATTGGCGGGATTGCCCGTGAGTTCTATCAACGCATCCATAAACATTACGATACCCCCGCCGCATGGGTCTATGAAAAGTCGATAGACTACAATCGCTATCGATCCGGTGAAGACGCGATGTGGACGTTTGAACCAAAAGTCGCAGAGTCGCTGTTTCACGAAATGTTGCTTGAAGCCAAAGTGCTGCTGATCATGGGAGAACGACTTGATCGTACATCCGGAGTCGAAAGCGATCGCGGTCAAATCATCTCGATCACGACAGAATCCGGACGTATTTTTCGTGGTAAACAGTTCATTGATGCCACTTACGAAGGCGACTTGATGGCCGCCGCGAACGTGCGCTACACGGTCGGTCGCGAAGCAAATTCGCAATACGCCGAAACGCTGAACGGGAATCAGCCTAACGGCAATACTCACAATCATCGATTCGTCAGGAATGTCGATCCATATGTGGAACCGGGAAATCCCGCCAGCGGACTGCTCCCTGGAATTGAAGCCACAGGAGCAGGCGAAGAAGGTGTCGGGGATCAGCGTGTGCAGGCGTATTGTTTTCGGATGTGTATGAGCAACGCCGCTGAGAACCGCATCCCGTTTCCAAGACCGGAAAACTACGACGAAAGCCGCTACGAATTGTTGTTTCGCAATTTTGAAGCTGGCGATCTGCGGTTTCCGATGAAGCCCGACATGATGCCGAACGGAAAAACGGACACCAACAACAACTGTGCGTTTTCAACCGACTATATCGGTGGCAACTATGCATATCCGGATGCGGACTATGCGGCTCGAGAGGCCATTATTCGCGAACATGAGGACTATCAGAAAGGATTGATGTGGTCCCTGGCCAATCATCCGCGTGTACCGGAATCGATTCGCCGTGAGATGGCACAGTGGGGACTGCCACAGGACGAGTTTGTCGATAATGGAAACTGGCCTCATCAGCTATACATCCGCGAAGCACGCCGTATGGTCAGTGATTATGTGGTCTCAGAACTTGACTGTCGCCGCGTCCGGATTGCAGAAGACTCCGTAGGGCTGGGAAGCTACAACATGGATTCACACAACATCCGACGGTTCGTGACGGCGGAAGGACTTGTCCAGAACGAAGGCGATATTCAGGTGTCTCCCGGAGGTCCGTATCTGATCAGCTACCGTGCGATTATTCCGGCACGCGATCAGGTTGCGAATCTGTCTGTTCCTGTGTGTCTCTCATCCACACACATTGCCTACGGTTCGATTCGGATGGAGCCGGTCTTCATGGTTCTTGGTCAAAGCGCGGCAACGGCAGCGGTCCTGGCACTGGAATCCGATGTGGAACTGCAGGCACTGCCCTTTGCCACGCTGCGGGAACGCCTGTTGAAAGACGGGCAGGTACTCGATCTGCCACTCAATGTGCAGAAGAAAATCTTGATTTCAAAGTCAAGTCTGCCGGGTCTTGTGCTCGACGATACCGATGCCAGACTCACCGGCGTCTGGACGCACAGTTCATCCGCCGGAGGCTACGTCGGAACGGATTACATCCACGATGGCCATACCGAAAAGGGCGCGAAGTCAGTCCAGTGGATTCTGAAGGCACCGTCTTCCGGCCAGTTTGAATTGCGTTTCAGCTACTCGGCAAATCCCAATCGGGCGACGAACGTGCCGGTGTTGATCACTTACCGCAGTGAATCACGAACCGTCACCGTGAACCAACAGCAGACCCCGGAAATTGACGACCTGTTTCAATCCATCGGTGTCTTAGAATTGAAAGCCAACGAGACTGTCGAAGTCCTTATTTCGAACGAAGGCACGAACGGGCATGTGATCGCAGACGCCGTCCAACTGGTTCCAGTGCAATGAGACTTGCGGTACGAGTGGTCGCACACAGCAGGGGACAGATCTGTCTTATCTGGCTGGGAGCCTCTGGCTTCCAGAAGACCAAAAAAATGACCCCTTTCAGCCGACTACCCAATAAGGGCGTGTGATAGTTCTGGAAGGGCCGCTACACAAAATCGAAATTGACGCTTGTCCATGCACCGGCGTAGAGCTGACCGTTTTCCGCCCGGATTGCCCGCAGCCATGTCTGATAGCGACCTTTTGGCAGCGTCGATGGCAGCGTGTACGACGTACCGACGTAGAGTGGCTGATAGACGATCTTGCTCTGGCTCGGTACACCCAGATAATTGATCCACAGCTCGTAGTTCGTTGCCGCGTTCACTGAACTCCATGAAAGTTTTCCCGCCGCGTACGTCAATGTTGCAGCAGGTCCAATGAAAAGCTGCTGAACGGGACTCCATGAACTTCGTGAACCGTCGGCGAAGATTGCCCGCACCTGAATCTCGTGAACACCGTTTCGAAGCGGAATGTCAATGCGGTGAGACGTTGTGGTGATCCCCGTCCGAGCATAAACCGACACAACACTGCCTGATCTTGTGACAACCACTTCATACGTGGCAGCGCCAGGTGCTGAGGTCCATGTAATTGTCGGCGTCGCATCGACAGTCGCCGCGCTGGACGACGTGATTGCAACGGGAGGACGGAACAACTCAAAAGCAAACGTCGCTGACCAGTTCGACGACAGATTCGAAAAGTTGCTGAAGACCCGCAGCGAGTACTGGCCTGGAGTCAGCGGTGTCGCAGGATCAAATGTCGTTCCAGTCTGCGACTTACGTGGCACAGCCAGGGCTCCTCTGGAATCTCGCAGTTCAAACGTGTACGAAACGGCGAACGGCACCGCGTCCCATGCGACACCGGTGGCTGTGCTCCGCAGATTGAGGGGAGGCAGCTTCAGCCACAACGCATCTCCGTTGCCCCAGGCCGACAGCGGTCGCGTTCCCTTGAGCGCCCGGACATAAACCGTGAACTTGCCTGCAGGCAGATCCTGAAGCGGCGTCTGCGTTAAACCGTGGACGTTGTTCGCACTGTAAATGAGTGTGGAAGTCCCAGCCGCGAAGACGCGAACGTCGTAGCCAGTTGCGTCTGGAACTGCTGCCCATGCAAACGTCGGGCGAGGAATTCTCGAATCGCCCTTGCCGGACGTCAGTTGAACTGGCGGAGCCAGGATTTCAAATTCCGTCAGGTCGGACCAATTCGTCTTTGTCCCATCAGCCCGCGTCCCGCGAACCCAGACCGCATACCTCGCGGGCGGCAATGGCTGCATGACGCCAAACGTCGTCTCTGTGATCCCCTTTTCGTAGAGCGTTCTTGTCTTTGTATCGCGATTCGTCAGCCAGATTTCATAGCTGACCGCGTCTGCGGCATCGGTCCAGCTGAATGCAGGCTTAGTGTTCACGGTGAACGCCGGAATCGAATGCATGATGGGATCCGGGCCTATGACGAAATCCTTTGCAAGACTCCACGCTGAAGGAGATCCAAGAACTGGCAGGCTGCGGACCCAGATCCGATAAGTGCCGACAGACAAGTCGGTATCGACCACGAAATGAGGATCGTTCGCGCGGAAGCGAGATGCCGGCTTCGTTTGGTCGCTTAAACTCTGTAGCCAGACATCGTATTGAATCGCCCCCCTGACATCCGGCCATTCGACTCTGCTTCGTTGCGCATCGCCGGCAACGACAAGTTTGTTTGGCGGCTGGACATCGATCGTCGTGTCAATACGGAATAATTCGTATCCGACGTCCTGAGTGGCGGCTTGAAAGGCGATGCCAGCATCATAAAGCCTGAATTCAGCATTTTCATGCAGCACCAATTGGTCATCCAGATCATACCGGAGGGGAAGCGTGCCTTCGGTGGTGCCATCGGAAATCCAAATCTCGCGTCTGCTGGCCTGGAGATTCAACATGGAAAAGATGAACTTGTCGCCAACAACACGCGGTGGCTGTTCCGAAATGGATTGCTCGGCGAAAGCGTAAACGAGTTGAGTTCCAGCCGGCGTGCCGTCCGATTTCCACAATTCGGCGACGTAGTACGTGTTCGCGACATTTGGAATAAAGTTGAAGAAGAAGGCGGTGTCTCCAAGTCGCACTGACGAGTTTGCATTGACTGCCAGTCCTTTCTTAATTTCCGTGGAGCCATTCTTTGTCCCGTCGGTTTGCCAGAGTGAAAACGAGAATGTTTCGACATCAGTCACACGAAACATGTACGCATTGGGCAACGCACCCACTGGTGAGGTGAATAAATCCGTTGGCGACCCTGTACCGACCCGGAACGTTCCCTGGATCGTTCCATCGGATACAACGAGTTGTTGGGAAAAACTGATCGCAAACTTGTCACCAAATAAATCAAACCTGGGCGTTGAGCCATTCAGCAACTGATCGGAAAGCGAAAAAGTGCCGCTTTCAGTTCCATCACTTCGCCAAAGTCTGGCGATGCCTTGATCCACTGCTGAAAAGTAGAGAACGTCGTCTTTCACAAGGTACTGATCATGATCGTCAATCAAGTTTTGATCATACGCCACGGACTGAAACTCCTTCACAAGAACTGAGCCAGCCGCAGAACCACTCGAACGTCTGAGTTGAGTCAGGTATCCGCGCGCAGAATCGTAAATGATCCCCAAAAAGTAATCAAAATCGTCTAATCGAATCGGCGGAGATGAGACATCCAATTCGTCCGGTACGCCGACAACTGATGCGCCAGAGTCTCCGTTCCACTGATGGAGAATCGTTCGACCGCTGTTGTCCGGGGGATAGACCTGATAGTACACCTTGCCATCAACCAACTTTGGCCGAAACCCGGTGCCTCGCGGGACCACGCCGTCGATTGCCGAATCCGTGGACCAAAGTGAATTGTTGTCTGCGCCAATGGAATGCGTCGAAAACAGCAATTCCCCATTGGCGTTCGTCAGGTTTATCGGCAGCGAGCTTGCGGTCCGAGTGTAAGGCGACGCCAACATTGTGGTGCCACCGGCAGTGCCGTCGGTTCCCCAGACACGAGTACCGTTAATTCCGTCGTCGGCATAAAACACGGTGTAGCTGGATTTACGAATTCCGTCGGAAATAAAGTATGGAAGGATAAGGGAAGAGGCACCGCCAGCGTGAATATCTTTCAGCAGATGCGGCTGTTGGCGGCTTTCATTCAGAGTCCACAATTCCATGCCGTGCTCAGAATCAGTGCCAATCAAAAGCAAAGAATACCGCAATCTCTGGACGCTCTGAAAACTGGATCCCTCTGGGCTGGATTGAGGGATCGTCCCTTGCAACGTCCCGTCCGACTTCCATAGCTGACCATTTCTCACAAAGAAGAGTAGCCCTTGAAACTCAACTTCACTTCCAAGCCTGAGATTTGGCAGTCTGCTGTCAGAAAAAGCAAACACGTGAGTCGCAGATTCATCAGTGCCATGCGTCCGCCAGAGACTCTCCTGTCCATTTTCATCCAGAGCAAAAAAGAAGACTGCGTCGCCCACGACAGTCAAGCGGTCCGTAGCGGTGAGGATATGCCCCGGCAGATTGACCGTAATTCGATGAGTGCCACTCGCCGTCCCGTCTGACGTCCATAGCTCAGATCTCTGCAGGTCCGTTTGCACGCCGAAATACGCGCGCCCGTCAGTCACCACAATGCGTCCAATCGAGGCCCATTGCGCCGTCGTGGTTGTCAGCATTTCCGTATGTGCTGTGGTTCCGTCCGAAGTCCACAGAAAGTATCGTCCCGGTGAACCAGGCTTACTTGATGTCTTAAAATAAAACCGTCCATTGGCGGTCGCGGAGATCTCGACAATTGTCTGATTGTCAGGAGCCGAAAAAAAAGGACGTGTTCCATTGATGGTCCCGTCCGATGTTTGCAATTGACTCGATTCATAGCCCGTTGCAACGATTACCAGATCACCGATCGATGAAACATCAAGGACGAACGAATTGTGGTCATCGAGCTGCAAACTGGACACCATTTGTGTGCCTGCGATGGTGCCGTCCGATCGCCACAGGCTGGGTCGTAAATATGCATCGAAGCTCCTGAAAAATACCTGGCTTCCAACCTGTGTCAGTGAGTCGATAATGGTGTCGTTCGATCCTGGTGACACGTCGCTCAAGCGATAGGTACCGTCAAATGTGCCATCAGTCCTCCAGAGTTCGGTTCCATCGGCAAGTGTCCTGTAGGTAAAGAATGTGAGACCATTCAACTCGAGCTGTGTCTGAATGACCCGCTGCGCTGGCATTCCTGGTGATTGATCAATATCCGCCACGAGTTCCACTACGGCCGACAGCATGTGGCGGGTTTCGAGTTGTTCAGTTGAGATACTTCTGGAACGGCGGCGTTTTCTGGCCGGGTGGAAAGTTAATGTGCGAATTTGTTCTTGAATTGCCTTGAGCAGGCTGTTCGACATTTGAGCTTCACTTGAGATGGGAAAATCGCACAATCGGGAACTGAATACCACATAGTCGCAGCAGCGTGTGTCACTTACAATCCCCATGACCCAAAGCGCACCCCTTTCGCAGATGCTGCCAATGTAGCCGTCACGCTCCGCCGTGATGAGCATTTTGGACACCACATCCACCCGCCAAACACAGGTTGTCAGATCCGCAACGGCTTGCACGGATGGTGAAAAAATTGGAAGGCTGACAAGCGAGACCCAACAGTCTGCGTCAAAAAGAAAACCCGGCATCCATGGGATGCCGGGTTTAAGTTTTTATTGCTGACGACTGAGGCTATTAGTACAGGTCTTCGTCGCCGTGTCCGGCATGACCCTTCTTGTCATCCTTTGGCTTTTCAGCGATCAGAGCATCGCTGGTCAGCAACAACGTTGAAACGCTGGCTGCGTTCTGCAGAGCGGCACGAGTTACCTTTGTGGGATCGATGACGCCGGCCTTCACCAGGTCTTCGTACTTTTCGGTGGCAGCGTTGTAACCGTAGTTTCCTTCGCCCTCTGAAACCTTCTCACAGACCACACCGCCGTCAACTCCGGCGTTGGCAGCGATCTGAGTCAGCGGTGCACGGCAGGCACGAACGATAATATCATAGCCGACCTTTTCGTCGTGGGTCAGCTTGCCGGGCTTCACAACTCGGGAAGCTCGCAGCAATGCCACGCCACCACCAGGCAGGATGCCTTCTTCGACAGCCGCACGAGTTGCATGCAGAGCGTCCTCAACGCGGGCCTTCTTTTCCTTCATTTCGCTTTCGGTCGCAGCACCGACATTGATCTGAGCCACGCCGCCAGCCAGCTTCGCGATACGTTCTTCCAGCTTTTCGCTGTCATAATCGCTGGTACTGTTGGCCAGTTCGCGTCGAATCTGTTCGATGCGTGCCTGGATATCCGACTTCTTGCCGCCACCTTCGACAATTGTGGTGTTGTCTTTGTCGATGACGATTTTGCGAGCTGATCCAAGGTCGGCCAGTTCGATGCTGTCCAGCTTGACGCCCAGGTCGTCGAAAATTGCCGTGCCACCCACCATGATGGCGATGTCCTGCAACATGGCTTTGCGG
>JAYUVA010000477.1:0-3655 GCA_043754375.1 Candidatus Kuenenia sp.
ATTCTGTCTGCCGAACAACAGGCAGCAGGCGCAGGCGAACAGACTCCGGAACTGACAGTCTGGGCAGGCGAAACTGTGCGTGCATTTGTTAAAGTCGAACGCACCAATCATGACGGTCTGGTCGAACTTGGCAAGGAAGACTCCGGACGAAACATGCCGCACGGTGTGTTCGTGGACAACATCGGACTCAACGGCCTGATGCTGCTCAGTGGTCAAACCGAACGCGAATTTTTCATCACCACGGCCGACTGGGTTCCCGAAACCAGTCGCCTGTTTCATTTGAAATCCAACGTGGACGGAATCACCTCACTGCCCGTCATGCTGCATGTCCGCCATCGAGCGGCACCGGCAGACAGCGGTGCCAATGGTGGAGGCAATTAGCAAAGGTAGTGCATCGTCAGGCTCTAGAATCTCGGTTGGGTGGCCGGGGCTGGACTGAGCGAAGCGAAGGAAGCCTCGGGGGTTTCGAGCTGGCGGTCTCCAACCCCGGCCACCCCAAAACGAAATCTTGACAATGCAGTAGGTTGAGATGTCGTGTCATCACGGGTGCGGCGATCAAACCTGATGTCGATACCTTGAAAACTCTCCGTGACGGTTGTTCGCTGTCTAAGGACGTAGCTCAGTGCAAGTGACTTCAAACGATCTGCTGCTTGTCACCGGAGCGACCGGACTGGTTGGCAGTCATGTGGCGGAGCAGGCAGTGCAGCGGGGTTGGCGCGTGCGAGCGTTGGTCAGGCCTGATGCGGACGTAAGTTTCCTGCGCGGACTGAATGTGGAATTGGTCCACGGTGATCTGGATCAGCCGGAATCACTGAAATCCGCGTGTGAGGACGTGACGATCGTGATTCACTGTGCCGCAAAAGTCGGTGATTGGGGACGCACGGATGAGTATCGTCGAATCAACGTCACAGGAACCAGGTCGCTGCTGGATGCAGCTTTGGCCACGAAGACATTGAAGCGGTGGGTGCAGATCAGTTCGCTGGGAGTCTACGAAGGCAAAGATCACTACGGCACCGATGAGGCGACAGCTCCTTGTACAACCGGGATCGACGGCTATACGCTCACAAAAGTGGAGTCCGAATTGCTCGTCTGCGACTACATTCGCGATCGCCAATTGCCGGCGATCGTATTGCGACCGGGTTTTATTTACGGGCCACGTGATCGTACTGTCCTGCCAAAGCTGACCGAGCGTCTGCGATCCGGAAAGTTTGCGTTTCTTGGTTCGCCGGAAAAGCTGATGAACAATACTTTCGTCGGCAATCTCTGCGACGCCATCTGGCTGGCGATCGAACGGGACGACATCGTGGGAGAAGTATTCAACATCCGTGACCCGCGCGCCGTGACGAAACGTGAATTTATCGACACCGTGTGTGATGCCGCTGGAATCACCAGACCGACAAAGATCGTACCGTTGCCGATTGCCAAATTCCTTGCGAAAGCGATGGAGACCACATGGAAACTGCTCGGCAAAAAAGACGCCCCGCTGCTGAACAACGCTCGGATCAAGTTTCTCGGCCTGAACCTGGATTACGGCATCGATAAGGCCGTGCGTCAACTTGGCTATGCACCCTCAGCAGACTTTCGCGACGCCATGCCGCTCAGTATCGCACCACGCAATTAGATGCGAAAGTCCAGATCACCACTGTCAGTTGCCACGGCTGGCCAGTTTGTGATTCTGCGATTCCTGTAGGGTGCGTGAAGCGAAGCGCAACGCACCATGCTTGTCGCAGGATCCGCAGTGGTGTGTTGCGCTCCGCTGCACACACCCTACTTTCTGAGTCAGATACGACATTGAAATATCTGTCGCCAGTTTTGCCAAATCAACCGGATTCTGGCGATTGCGGGCTTGGCCGAAAACGCACTTTGCTTGCCATCGATTTGATGACACCTGCGGAATTGTGGCCACAACGCTCGCTGCTCCGGTCGGTCTCACCGAAGCAGTTTGGCGCATCGCTTTGCAGACGTCAGTCTGGCGGACCGATGCTGGTTAAGTTATTGCGAAGAACTTTGGGGACACAGCAGTATTGGATGGAGCGGCACAGCCGTCAGCGTCTTGCCGATCGAATCAAATCGGCCCTGACCTGGCTGCGGAATCTGATCCGCCAGTTCGGCAGCTATCTGTTTCAATGGTTCCTTGCCAAACACACTGACGGATTCTTCTTCAATTGTTCTGCGTGGCGGTTCTGCAGAACTCTTGAACGCCAATCCTCCCAAAATGACATCAAAATGACTTTTGTTAAATCTTTCTGATGACAAACCTGGACAGGCAGGATCTGCTGGCATTTCGATATAAACCATTTATTGAGAGCGACTTACGGTGATCGTCCACTCATTGGCACAGAAACTGTCCTGATGTTGATCATGACATCACGGTTTGATGTCGCGCGAAATCCCCATCAAGACGAAAGGTTTTGGCCATGAACACGAACTGGACCCGTAGTTTGAGTCTTGTTGGCCTGCTGCTGGCATCGACTGCCTCAACTCAGGCCAATGACATTGTCGATTTCCTGAATGCAATCAACGGAAACTCGGGTCGCCGAACGCCACCGATGACCTTGCAGCCGGTTGGCAATCATGAACATGATCATGGTCACGGCGGTAGTGGGATAGCCAGCGAAAACTATGGTGCCTACGGACGTGGGACGCCCTATGGCGGTGCTGGTGTTCGCCGGTCGTCGGCGAATACAGTCAATCTGCATGCACATCAGCATATCGCTCCGCCGACTCGCAGCCGCGTGCAGGTCAACCTGCGGTTTGCGTCGAATGGCCAGAATAATCCTGGATACGCTCCTCCGCTGTACATTCCCGCACAGCAACCGGTCCAGGTTCTGCCTCCGGTGCAGTCGTACCCGCCAAGACCCGCGTATCCACAGATCGCACCAACCCCATTCGAGCTGGGTCAGTTTGTTGACTGTCAGGTCCCTCTGGCAACATGCATCAAAGTGGAAGACGAATGCAATATCGCTCCGAATGCGGTTCCCATGATCATCGCTGTCCGTGACCCGAACATGTGTGTCCATGAGATCTACGAACGGCTCGTCTATGTGCAGATCTTCGTTCCAGCCTGCCAACTGCGCGATCTGCGAGTTTCGCCGTGTCGCACTCGCATCAGCCTGGATTACGGACCGTATGAAGTGGACATCAAGTCTGCCAACGGCATGATCGTCATCGACTACGACAACTGAACCACAGCAGGCGTACGCGGTCTTGAGTGCGAGAATTGGCGAGCGGCATGCGTCAGCTTGCCGGTACAAAAACGAGATACCGGAGGGCTGACACCGCTCCGCTCACCGAACTGCGAAGCGAGGACTGACGCGGGTGGTCGCGGCGCGGCGAAGGAATTGGTATCATACAGGTTTGCTGTTGAATACCGATTTCCGGAGTCCGACGGATGTGGAATCACAGAACACTCTTGATTTGTTGCACGGCTTCCTGGCTGTTGACTCTCAGTTCCCGCGCGAAGGGGCAGGATGAGATTGAATTCAACCGTGACGTCCGGCCCATACTCGCAGCGAATTGTTTTGAATGTCATGGTTTCGACGTCAAGACGCGCAAGGCCGATATGCGTCTCGATACGGCAGAAGGAGCCTATGCTGAGCACGATGGTTCGATCGCCGTCAAGCCGGGTGATCCGGCGGGCAGCGAACTCTGGAGC
>JAYUVA010000478.1:0-3684 GCA_043754375.1 Candidatus Kuenenia sp.
GCGGCAGGAAGACCAGCACCGAACCGACGCCGGCCACGATTCCTTCTGTCAGCAGGCTCCGCAGCGGTCCTGGAGCCATCGAGTGATTGATCTGCGAACTGATCCATCCCAACACCCCTTCAACGCTTTCGCTCACCGGCTGTGAAAACCAGTAGATCGTCGAAAACACAAACATCAGAATTGCCAGACAGATCAAAAATCCGAAGACGCGATGCGTCAAGACGCCGTCTATGCGGTCTGTGAGTGAGGCTGACAGCGCCTTGGTTCGCTTCTGCACCCGCGACAACAACTGACTGATAAACCGGTAACGCTGCCTTGCTTCGACGCCGGGAATCTCATCGCCTGCTGCGGCGAGGATTTTTCGCGATTCTTGAAGCGCTTCGCGATACGCAGATCCGGCGTCGTTTGTCAGGAGACATTCCACCGAGCCGCCAGGATCAAGCAGACTTCGCGTCACCAGGAATGGCGAACGCCTCGCCGCCGGGATGCCGAGCGCAGCAAGCAATTCTTCAAGCCGGTCGATTTCCAATGAAACCGGCCCGGAGAGAATGCGGGCGGCATCGGGATAAGTCCGAAATGACGTGCCTTCTTCAACGGTGTCTGCCGCAATCAGCGTTTCCAAAACGGCCGTTTTGAGTTCGCTCAAGCCTTCTCGAAGGGTGGCCGATGTCGCCACAATGCGCACTCCCAGTTCGCGACTCAGAGATTCTGTATCAATCTGAATTCCTGCATGAAGAGCCGCGTCCCACATGTTCAGGCAGAGAATCACAGGGCAATCGACTTCCAGCACCTGAGTCGCGAGGTACAGATTTCGTTCCAGAGCCGATGCATTACAGATGCAGACGATCAGATCCGGCTTCGGCTCATCGCAACATCCGGTCAACACCTGGACGGCGACCATTTCATCGGGCGACTTCGGAGATAAGCTGTACGTTCCAGGCAGATCAATCAGTTCGATTTGACGCCCTGACCACTGCGTGCGACCGATGCGTTTTTCTACGGTAACACCGGGGTAATTTCCCGTCCGGACGCGCATGCCGGACAAGGCGTTGAAGAGCGTACTCTTGCCAGTGTTCGGATTGCCAATCAAAGCGACTCGCGCCGGGCGAGTACTGGCGGTGCGGATTGAGGGCGAAGGCAAAGTCACGGCGATACCGCGAATCGAGGAGGTCGGTACTGCAGATCCCTGATCCGGCCAAACATCGAGATCAGGATGTGCTTTCGATTACACAGAAAATTCACGTCGCGCGACTCCGTCCACCTACTGGCGGCAACCTGCAACCCAGCCACGGATGCGAGTGTTTCAGGCCATGCAGCCATCGTTCGTCACGGAAATGCACGCCGCTTCGGCAACTCGCATGGAGATCGAAACACTGTGGACTCGGTACTGAATCGGACCACCAAACGGAGCCCTTCGCAACACCTGAACGGCCGCGCCAGGCACGAATCCCATTTCCATGAGTCGCGAAGCAATCCGGCTTGCCCCT
Organism: Candidatus Kuenenia sp.; assembly: GCA_043754375.1. Taxonomy (GTDB): domain Bacteria; phylum Planctomycetota; class Planctomycetia; order Planctomycetales; family Planctomycetaceae; genus SXXK01. The sequence continues at coordinate 1,488 of JAYUVA010000478.1, forward strand.
GAAATTGCCGTAACAATCGCAGATGCGCCAGGAGTCAAATCAGCCAATCGCATTGTATTCACAAGACCACCGCCAGCTCAAAAAACGGGAGGGTTTGGAAAAGGGGTCAGGAACCAATAGCCAAATGGCCCAAAGGGTGCTTCGCACTATTGGTTCCTGACCCCTTTTCCAAACATGCACTCAAACCCAGATCATTGATGGCACGCCAAAGGCATGTCGCAAATGAGACTCAGTCTCACATTGCTGCTTAGAATATCGCAGCAATGCCTTGAAAGGCCACAGTCTTTGCTCTGAATTTCTTCAGATTTCCATGAATAGTCGTTGTTGAAAAAACATTGGAGCCCGACCAATGTTTGATTTTGGGGTAGGCCTACAGTCTCAACCCAGCCGCTGATTCCTGACGATACACGAGAACCGTGACGGGTTTGGCTTCGGCTGTTTCGTTAGGACATCACTTCGCCGTTTGATGTTTTGCGAGCAATTCGGCGATCTGAACGGCGTTCGTGGCTGCGCCTTTGCGGAGGTTGTCCGAAACACACCAGAATGTAATGCAGTTCGGATGCGAGATGTCTTTGCGGATTCGACCAATAAACACTTGATCACTTCCGTCGCAGTTGGATGGCATCGGATAATGTCCCAACTCAATGTTGTCCATCACAGTGATCCCTGGCGTTGCGGTAAACAGCTTGCGAGCATCTTCCGCAGAGAGCGGTCGTTCTGTTTCAACATTCACCGTTTCGCTGTGACAATTGGAAACCGGGATACGGATACAGGTTGCACAGACCTGAATCGATTCGTCGCCGAGAATTTTGCGAGTCTCATACAGCATTTTCAGTTCTTCGCTGGTGTAACCATTTTCCTTGAAGCCACCGATCTGAGGAATTGCGTTGAAGGCAATCGGATGTTTAAAGACTTTGTATTGATATTCTGCGTTTTCCAGTGAGGCGCGGCTTCCGGCCAGCAGATCGGCTGTGCCCTGCAAGCCTGCTCCACTTGTGGCCTGGTAGGTACTTACGACGACGCGGCGAACCTTTGCGGCATCGTGGAGGGGTTTCAGAGCCAGCACCATCTGTGTGGTCGAACAGTTGGGACTGGAAATGATTCCTTTCGCATCGAGCGCTGCCTGCGGATTGATTTCCGGCACGACAAGAGCGACGTCCGGATCCATCCGCCAGTAGCCGGATTCGTCAATGACCTTGCAGCCAGCTTTGATGGCTGACGGGAAGAATTCGGCGGCCGTTTCATCCGGAGTGCTGCCAATGAGCAGATCGATGCCTTTGAAGCAGTCGTGCGTGAGTTCTTCGACGGTAATCTGTTTCCCGGCGAAATCGAGGATCTGCCCGGCGCTGCGGGCGGAGGCCAGGAAGCGAAAGTTCTTTGCAGGGAACTTACGTTCAGCCAGCAATTGCAGAATAATTCGCCCGACGGCACCAGTCGCGCCAGCCACGGCCACGGTGTTAAACACAGAGAATCCCTTTCAATATGGATGAATCAAGCGTTGAAAAAAGTGTCTGGAACTCTCCCACATCATCCTTTTGCGGTGTTTTCTGATGCCTCCAAAGTTCCAGACACCTTTTTCAGCCACAGTTTGTATGCCTGCACTGGTCATTTCCCGGTCGGGAAAATATCGTTCTCACTGAGAATTTCCAGATCCGGCAGACAAACTTGCCGGTAGAACGACTTTTGGTAATGCCGTGAGCCCACACGAAACCTCTGACTTTCAGGCAAGTTTCCAATACTGCGTCGATCGCCTGACGGAGCAACCTGGGCGTGCGCTGACGGAGATGTTTGACCTGGCAGCTCAGCGATTGGTTCGGTTTGCCATCACCATTACTGGAAATCAGCAAGATGCGGAGGACGCTTTGCAGGGGGCTTTTTCGCGGATTGCCTTTAAACCACGGTTGTTGGCCAAAGCCAATGCGCCATGGCCGTATCTGATTCGATCCGTTCGCAATGAGGCATTGCGGATCATTCAGAAACGTAAAGGAACAGGACTGGAAGTTGCCGAACGCGGCTCCGGCGAAGAAAGTGTGGAATCTCAAATCGTTCACGAGGAAACAGCCGACACCGTGCGGCGGATGCTGAAGACTCTTCCAAAGAACCAATCCGAGGTTGTCATTCTTAAGCATTGGGAAGAATTGACATTTGCCGAAATCGCCGAAGCACTTGGACTGTCCCAGAATACTGTGGCAAGCCG
>JAYUVA010000479.1:0-20090 GCA_043754375.1 Candidatus Kuenenia sp.
GTGCTCTCAGTGTGACGCAAGCGGTCGTATGACGCCGCGTATTTGACATCCAGATTTACCTCATCCGTTCGCGCTGAAACTGCGCTGTTCGGTTGTCGATGTCCATGATGCCTGCGACTGCCTCTTCGCCGTCCGCGAACAAAAACTGTTCGCCGGCTCATTCCTGAATTTCAGGCAATCATCTCGTCTGCGGCCCGTGGGGTGCGACACGGGTCCGACCAGTCCGTGCATTCAGCGGCCGCGGCGAGGTGAATCTCTTCCCAACACTACACCTGCAGCGAGTGCTGCTGTCTAACTCCTGGATATTATTCTCATGAAAAGACTCTCTGGAACACCACGCGGATTTACGCTGATTGAGTTGCTTGTCGTGATTGCAATCATTGCCATCCTGATTGCGCTACTACTGCCGGCGGTGCAACAAGCTCGCGAGGCCGCACGCAGGACTCAGTGCAAAAATAATCTCAAACAGATCGGCCTGGCTCTGCACAACTATCTTGATGTCGCCGGGGTATTCCCTCCGGGCTGGATCGCGGTCGATGACAACGGTTTCCCGAGTGCCCATCAAGGAACCAGCGGTGTCGGCTGGGCGACAATGATTCTGCCATACATGGAACAGGGCAACGTTTACAGTCAGTTCAATGCCAGCCTGCCGTTGACTGATCCGGCAAATGCAGCGTTTCTGCGTAATCAGATACCGGCGTACAAGTGTCCGTCCGATCCGCAGCCGGAGTACTTCTTTATTGCAGAAGAAGCAAGCGGTGCCATTATCACCGGATTGCCGATTGCAAACTACATCGGCTGCTTTGGGACGGAAGCGCTGGACGGCTGCAAAAACGCTCCTGGAGATCTTCCAGTGATGGCTGACGGTACCTGTAAAGGCAATGGAGCTTTTTTTCACAACAGCAAGGTTCGCATGGCTGACATCACTGATGGCACGTCCAGTACCTTCCTTACTGGCGAACGCAGAACAGTCGCCAAGTTGAATTGGTTTACTACGTGGCCAGGCATGATCGCGGAAGGCGAAGAAGCGTTTCAGCGAGTCTGCGGATCAGCGGACCACGCCCCAAACCATCCGTCCTCGCATTTCGATGACTTCAGCAGCGCACACACAGGAGGTGCTCAGTTCTGCCTCGCTGACGGTTCTGTTCGATTCATCTCCGAGAACATTGACACGGGCGTCTATCAGTCACTGGCGACAATTCAGGGGGGTGAAGTAGTCGGAGAATTCTGATGACGTTCGGCGTCGCGTCAAACGTCTTCCATCCCCGTGCGTCCTGGTTGATGCGGTTAGGCACATCATCGCCCAATTCGTAGATTTCATCGCCACTCCACTGTTCGCGGGGATTCTTAGGCTCACTTTGCGAAGATTTTCCTGAATAACTGGAAGTCGGTGCCTGGCTCCGTCAACGATATTTGAAAGAAGCATGAACTTCTGCCAGTATGACGTCGCATTTGTAGAATCGCAGCGTCTCTGGAAGGTTTGCTTCAGTGTCACGTAGATTATTCCTGCAACAATGCAGTCTGGCTGGTCTTGGTTTTGCCGCACCGCTTGGGTGGAGGGCTTTGGCGGGGGCGGCCGACGAGAGTGCAGATTCGCCCGGCTACGCTGGGCCGTACTATGTTGTCTTCAATGCCTCTGGCGGCTGGGACACGACGTACCTGATGGACCCGAAGGGCGTGGAGGGCATCAATCGACTCTATCAGCAAGGCGAGATCCTGACGGTCGGCAATCACCGAATTGCTCCCATCGCGAAGCACATCGAAATCGGTATGAGCAACGAAGACTTCTTCGCGAAGTACGGACCGGAACTGCGAGTTCTCAACGGGTTGGATCTGTCGGTCAATAACCACACTCCCTGCACGCGGTATATGGCGACAGGGAAACTGGATAGCCTGGCGTACCCGACATTTCCGGCTCTGGTTGCAGCCTGCCTCGGCGCCGAAGCGCCGCTCGCGTTTCTGACGTTTGGTAACTATTCGGCGACCGGCAATCTTGTCCCCATGTCACGCGTGCCGTATTTGCAGTCCCTGAAATTGCTGGCGCGAGCCGATGCGGTGGAAGGCAGTGATCATCCGTGGCAGGATGCATTCGTATCGGATCGTATTGAGCGCACGCTGGAGCAACAATTCGAAGCCCGAATTTCGAGCGCGCGCTTGCCTCGCGTCGAACGGAGTCAGAGTATGCTGTATGCGGCTCAGGCAAATTCGAAAGCTCTGGAGCGCGTGGTTCCATTTATTCCGAAGGAACAGTCAAAAGAGAGACTTGCTCAGCAGAATGACATTGCATTGGCGGCGTTCAAAGCCGGCGTTTGTATTTCCGCGAACCTGTCGATTGGTCAGTTTGACAGCCACAATAACAACGACGGCGATCAGATGAAATTGATTCCGGAGTTTCTCGCAGGCATTGATGATCTCCTGCGAAAGGCGGAGGCACTTCAGATTCGCGACAAGCTGGTCGTCATCATTCAGAGCGAAATGGGACGCACGCCGAATTACAACAACGGAAATGGAAAAGACCACTGGTCCATCAGCTCCATTATGTTCCTCGGCCCCGGCATCACCGGCAACCGTGTAATCGGTGCGACGGACGAAAAGCAGCAGCTCGTGCCCATCAATCCCGGATCACTCGCGATCGACAATGACAACGGAGTCCGCGTCCGTCCAGAGCATATTCACCTGGCTCTGCGTGAATTCGCCGGTGTTCAGGATCACGCCTTCAGCAGGCGTTTTCCGCTGGAGGTCATGGCGAATGAAAAACTGCAGAACTTCTGGGCGTGAAACATTGAACATCCTGAAATCCTCAGAAATCATCAGAGATATTGCGGGAGCTGTGGCATGACGTCCGTGCTTGTGACTGGTTCGAAGTACAGGTTCATTCCACCGCATGAAAGCCCATTCTGGCCCGCTGTGCTGGGACGGTTTGTTCCCCGATATCTGAAACGAACATGCGGCATTTCGGAGATTGAGATTCGAAGTGCGGAGAAGTTGACTTCCCTGCTGAAAGCTGGCCACGGCATCGTGCTGGCTCCGAATCACTGCCGCATGTCGGATGCGATTGTGCTTCAACAGCTGGCGAGGCATATCAGGACGCCGTTCTTCGTGATGGCCAGCGCGCATTTGTTTCGTGGACGTCGTTCCATGTCGTGGCTGCTTCGCCGACTGGGTGCATTCAGTGTGTATCGCGAAGGAATTGATCGCCAGGCTGTTCAGAAAGGAATCGATATACTGACGGACGGCAAGCGTCCACTGGTCCTTTTCCCCGAAGGTGCTTTGAGTAATTCCAATGAACACCTGAATGCGTTGCAGGAGGGCGTTTCGTTTATCGCCCGCTCAGCGGCTGCAAAACTCGACAAAGCCAGCCAGGCGAACAACACGCCGGATCCCCGTCGAGTCTACACGGTTCCGATCGCCATTCGCTACCTCTACATGGGCGATATTGAAGCGTCTGCCGGAGCGATGCTGACGCAGATCGAAAAGCGACTCTCCTGGCGACCCTTTGACGGTCAGTGTCTGGTCGAACGAATCTATCGTGTCGGCAATGCTTTGCTGTCTCTGAAAGAACAGGAATACCTGGGACAGTCGCAATCCGGTGACATTGATGAACGACTTCACCGGCTGATCGACCATTTGCTGACTCCGCAGGAAAAGGAATTTCTCGGCGGTCCCAAAGAGGGATCCGTGATTGCAAGAGTCAAAGAACTGCGGCGAGTTCTGCTTCCGGAGATGATCGAGGGAACTCTGCCGGGATCAGAAATGGATCGCCGCTGGCGGCTTTTGGCCGACGCCAGCCTCGCGCAGTCATTGAGTCTGTATCCGGGACGTTACGTGGCTTCGCGACCAACGGTGGATCGTATTCTGGAAACGGTTGAACGGTTCAATGAAAACCTGTGGGGTGACGAGACGCCGCACGGCCCGATGAAGGCCATTATTCAGGTGGGTGAACCAATCGAAGTGAATCCAAAACGTGATCGAAGCTCGAAAGTTGACGCACTCATGCAGGCGATTGAACAGTCTCTGAACGCGATGCTGAAACTATCGGCTGATGAATGCCGAATGTATCAGCCTCGCGAAGCAGGACAGTTATGATTCAAATTCCGCTACGGCAAATCCGTAACCGTTCACGCCTCAGAACGAAACTTGCGCAAGCAACCACAGATAAACACAAATTTACACCGATAGAAATCATCAGCCAATCTGTGTTCATCCGTGTCCATCTGTGGTTCAAACTGTGATTCTCGAAATGTCGTGAACGGTTACGTAAATTCTTTTCCGCCGCCCGCCTGACCGGAATTCCACATGACCAGTGCCGCCACAGACAATCCTTACTCAGCCCCAGGCGCACCGGCATTGACGGAACACCATGATCGTCATCGCCAACAGGTCGCCACGATTGGGACGATGTACGCTGGTTATTCCACTTCCATGATTCTGCGGATGATTCCGACCGTCGCGGGCAGTTCCATCGTCGCGGATTCTGCATTGGGAATTGACCTGAAATCATGGAGTGTGATTGTGGCCTCAGGGACCGTCGGAGGTATGACTGGCAAGTTCCTGTTTGGCTGGTCGGCAGACAAATTCGGTGGCAAAAGAACATTCACGGTCGGGTTGCTGATTGCATCGATCTTTGTGAGTTTGTTTGCAATGTCGTCGTCGAAACTGATGTTTCAGATCAGCTTCTTTCTGACATACATGGCTCAGGCCGCCGGCTGGCCGTCAATGACAAAAATCATCGTCAACTGGATTCCGCCAAAGAAGTACGGTCGCGTCTGGGGAATCCTGTCCACCAGTTCGCGAGTCGGCACTCTGACGGCCACGTTTGTCCTCGGATCGCTGCTGGCATTCATGTCGTGGAGAGGCATGATGTTGATTGCATCGGCGATCGGATTTGCAATTACCGCCTTCTATGCGTTTGCGATGAAAGAGCGCCCCGCCATCGCAGTGACGGAAATAGAACCATCATCGAATACCGATTCAGCCGCGAAGATTCCTGCCACGGCGGCTCATCGATTTGACGGACTTACGCTGCTGCAGGCAATTCCAAAGTTCTTTTGCAGCCTCCGATTCTGGCTCATTTGCGGCAGCCTGATGGGACTGACAATCCTGTGGGACTTCCTGTCATTTCTGCCGCTGTACCTGAAGGACACCCAAGGCCTGAGTGCCGCAAAGGCATCCATGGCGGCATCCGCGTTTCCCATGGGAAGTCTGATCTCCGTATTGATCGGTGGTTTTGTGTTCGACCGGCTGGACCGGCGGATCATGGCCTGGGTGATGGGAGGTCTACTGTTGACCGCGACTGGCTGCATCATTGCATTTTCGATCATGCCGCAGTGGAGCCTCAGCGAACAACAAGCCACCCTGATCTCTCTGGGCCTGTTGTTTCTTTTCGGACTGTGCGTTTCGCCGTGCTATTACATCCCTGCGAGTGTCTTCTCGATAAATTTTGGCGGACCACATTCCGGATTTCTCGTCGCGATCCTGGATGCCTTCGGCTTTGCTGCATCGGCCGTGTTTACGGTCTACGGAGGCCAGCTTGCTCAGTCCTGGGGCTGGGGCCGGTTCCTGACTGCTCTGATCGCCGTTTGCATCTGGTCGGTCCTGACAACATTCTTTTTCATGCAACGCGAAGCACGCAACAAACGGCAGCGAGATGCCTGATTGACCGTGTGTAGTCGCGGAATCAACGGACTCAAATTGATGCCGCATCGTTGATGATCCCCGTGACATCATCCGTACGTTCAACTACATTTCTATAACTCTCGTTCCAGGGCTCCAGCTTTGGAACGCGCTGCCCCGGAGGCTCCAGCCTCGGCTGATTTTCTCGGCATCACTTGAAAAGAGCTCGCGAGCGCGGCTTAAATATCCAGCTTACGGCATTTCCTGAAACAACAAGCAGGAGGCTGGAGCCTCCGCACCGTGCGTTCCGAGGCTGGAGCCTCGGAACGAGTTGGGGGGCGACATGGCGAGGACGAGATATCGATTCAGCAAGGACCAGCGGCCACACTTCATGACGAATACGATCGTGGCCTGGCTACCGGTGTTTGCTTATCCCGACTATGTCAACATCGTCCTGGACAGTTGGCGATTTCTTCAGCGACAACGAGACATCGTAATCCTGTCGTGGGTGATGCTGGAGAATCATCTGCACTGGATTGCAACGGGGCCCGATCTGTCAAAGCGAGTAGGCGAATTCAAGTCGTTCACTGCCAAACAGATCATTCACAAAATGGAAGCCAACGAGGCAAAGACGCTGCTCCAGGAGCTGGAATACTACAAGCTGCGTCACAAGGCGGATCAGACACATCAGGTGTGGCAGGAAGGCAGTCACCCAAAGGTAATTGAAACGGACGACGTCATGTGGCAGAAGATCGAATACTGTCACAACAATCCGCTTCGCCGAGGCTACGTTGATCAACCGGAACACTGGCGGTACAGCAGTGCTCGAAATTACCGTGGCCAGCCAGGCCTGATCGAAGTGTGTACCGACTGGCGCTGAGTCTCATGCCCTCGTTCCGAGGCTCCTGCCTCGGAACGCACTGCACACGAGGCTCCTGCCTCGTGAGTCACGTTGAACTGGCTGGAGCAAAGCAACAAGCAGGAGGCTGGAGCCTCCGCACAGTGCGTTCCGAGGCTGGAGCCTCGGAACGAGGTTAACGAGGTTATTCCGCCACGATTTCAGCCGCATTCCAATAAGCGAATTCGTTGCTCCAGTCGTTGGCTTTGTTGAGCAGTTCAATGGTGACAGCCTTGCCGGCAAGATCGCTGAGATCGACAACGATGTCTCGCCATTCGACGTTGTTGCCATTGCGTTTGACAAGGGATTGATGTCGGGGTTCGCCGTTGACGTTGACGACGAGATGCCAGTCGCCTTGTTCATGTGCGGCAACGCTCAGACGCAGTTTCACCGTTGCAGCGGTCGGCAACGTGGTCGATGTTGTCAGCACAGTCGGTTCCGTGCGTGAAACGGGATGTGTTCGCAGGGCAGGGCGGTCGTGGTAGTCGGCGAGAATTGCGATGCCGCCTTCGCCGGATTTGCCTGTCGAATATCCGGGTAGCAATTGCTCAATGAGCCCTGTGAATTCTTCGGCTTTGTCGCTTTCCCCGGGCACGATGCGGGAACCGATCAGCAGTCTGGCTTCGGCGTCCTCCGGTGGCTTGTCCAGCGTGATGTACGCAAACAGATCCCGCATTTCCTGTGGCTGGATCTGTTTCTCAAGCCCTTCCGGCATGAGCGACAATTTGCTCGGAACGACTTCATCAATATCCTTCCGAGCGATGATTTCCTGCTTGTCGCCCTGGACTTTCAGCACGACTCGCTGCGGACTGTCTTCCATGGGCAGACCGGATACAACGCGGCCTTCTTTTGTCACGACTGTGACGCCCTGATACGACACGCCGATCACAAGGCTCGGGTCAAACACGTTTGACAGCAGTTGTTCGAACGACGCACGGCCGTTGCGCGAGATATCCGGACCGACCTCAGCCCCTTCGCCGTACATCTTGTGGCACTGTCCGCAGACTTTTTTGAAGACAACTCGTCCGGCGATCGGATCGCCGTCGCTGGTTCGCAGTTCGTTTCTCATCCGACTGATGAGTTCGATCCGAGCCGGATCACGTTCAGTGCGTACCACGCCCCAATGTTTGGTGACAAGATCTGCCAGTGGCTGGCTTTTCAAGCTGAGCATTTTGTTGGCCTGATTCGCATTGATGAGCGACGGCGGTATTTTCGCGTCACGCACGAGATTCAGTAGTTCGATTGCCGAGTCTTCCCGATCGGTCAGCGCTTCTACAACGGCGGGCTGCACGTCAGCGGGCAGTTGGGGAAGCTGCTGCAACAGAAACTCGGTAGCGCCCTTTGTACCGACACGACCGACCGTCTGAATCGCTTTTCTGCGCACGTCGGTTGAGTTGGAAGAAGTGAGGATCGATGCCGCGAGCGACATAGCGCTGTCTTCGCCAGCGGTGACGAGAGCATTCACAATTCGTAACTGCACGCCTTCGTCGTGCGTATTAGAGAAGATCTCGTGCGCCGTACGGATCGCGTCGTCTGCTTTCAGCGATGCCGCAAGTTCGACAGCGGACAGCGTCGATGGCCGCGAGGTATCCTGTTTCATCGCAGACAACAACGACACATTGAGCTGTTTACGAATATTCGACAACGCATCGCCGGTGATTTCGCCCGATCGAATTCGTGCCGTCAGCAATTGCAGACACCGATCGGCTGCGTCGTCGGTGATTTCGCTCTTCAGCAGCAGCGTCACCATGTGGGCCACGGCCCCTGTATCGGGCTTCGCCGTGGACAGAATTCTGTCGGCGGCGCGCGGGAGCAGGTCGAGGACTGCTGTTGGCTTTGGTGAATCGAGTCTATCGATCTCAGCCACAAATTCAGCCGTTTGAGTTTCCAGCAGCGGATGAAGATTCTGCCAGACAATCCGCGGAACGAGAGGATCATCGCTCGCCTGAGCCAGCACGGCGACGAGTGTTGGAATCGTCGGAATTGATTCCTGCTTTGCCGCAGCAATGGCCACCTGCAGGCGAACCTGTGGCGATGGATCGTTGCGAAGTTCTAAGACCACATCTGCAATGGACTTGGGCAGTTCATCTAAATCACCCGCAGAACGGACAGCCCAGGCTTTTGCGACTGGCATGCCAGTCTTCATTAATGTCAGAAGCAGTTCGTGCGAGAGTTGGTTGGCCCCGCCGAGTGCTCCCCATGCGGGCATCCACTGTTCGTCCGGGCCAGGAAGAAACAGAGCCAGAGTCAGTTTACCAACGAGATCTTTGTGATCACCGTCCTGCAGCAGCCGCTCAGTCAACAGCCGCTGGGCAATGTCTCGCTTGTAACCATTTGCCGAACCCATTCGGTCAATCAACGTATCATCGCTTAGCGTCGCCATGTCTTCCGGCTTTGCTCGCGGCGTATCCTTGTATCGCAGTCGATACAGTCGACCCTTCAGACGGTCGATGCCCGCAGGATCTCGATTCGCGTCCTGATAGCAATGATAGCGGTCGTACCAGTCAAGAATGTACAGGCATCCATCAGGCCCCGTCTTCTGTACGACTGGCATAAACCACGCATCGTTGGCACTGAGTAGATCAGGTTCTGGAGATGCTTTGTACGTGGATTCAAAGCGTTTAATGCGATCGGCGTTAATGCAGCTCCCGTGGATGTTGCCCATGTAGAGCTTCTTCCGGTACTGTTCCGGATACGCATCGCTGTCGTACCAGTGAATCCCGCAGTAGGCGGCCTTCTGATGCTTGTGCCCGACGATACTTTCAATCTTCCATGTGAACGGCGGATACGGGCCTCCCTGACGATGGTAGTAGCCGGTTTCCGTCAGATGCCACAGATGATCGATCACGCACGCGCTGATGAAGGCGTCGCCTTCGTCATTGAACGCGATACCCCATGGATTGCTCGTGCCTTCGCAGAATACCTGGAACTCGCGCGTCTTCGGATGAATACGAAACATCGCGCACGTGAAATGCCACGACTGTTGTGGCTCGCGTTGAAAAAGGTGTCTGGAACTCTCCGGCACCTTGCTTTCATCGGGTATTGCTGGTGCCTCCAAAGTTCCAGACACCTTTTTCAACCTGAAATTCGGATTCTTCGGCCCATACGTTACATGCGCCGGATTGAAGACTCCGTTCAGGCCATAAAGCCAGCCGTCCGGTCCCCATGTCAGCGAATTCGGCAACTCATGCGTGTCATCACGACCAAACCCGGTGACCACGACTTCCTGCGTATCGGCTTTGCCGTCTCCATCGGTGTCCTGCACAAACAGGATGTCCGGTGAATTCGCAATCCAGACGCCGCCATGTCCGACCGCAATGCCGCTGGGGATGTTCAGGCCTTCCATGAAGACCGAAAACTTATCCGCTTTGCCATCGCCGTCGCTGTCTTCCAGAATCTTGACGCGATCCTTCCCTGGCCCGGCCTCCCGCCGAGGATACTCGAACGATTCTGTGATCCAGAAGCGGCCGCGTTCATCAATCGTCATCGACACCGGATTCACGATGTCCGGCTCGGATGCGACAAGCTCCACGCTGAAACCCTCCGGCACGACCATCTTTGCGATGGCCTCCGCCGGACTCAATGCCGGCCCCGGCGGTTTGTCCTGAGCGTGAGGAATACGCTCCTCCTGAGCAATACAGGAAATGCATGACGCAACGATAACGCACAATGACAGGCGGGAAAACATATGTCGCATTGAGAAACGCTCCGGGAACGGTGACGTCGTAAACCATGCATATCGTGGCAGGAAGAATTCTTTGTGGCAAACGTGGAGCGATGCAAAGTGCTCGAAGGACGTTGGAGTCAAGGCTGTAGCCTGCCTCCCCGGTGCCGATCACAGGCAGGATGGACATTCATGTCCGTCTTTTATCCAAAACACACCGTCAGCACGAATGGCGTTCCTTTTCACCATTCTTCCGTTAGTGGGATTCTTTCTGCGTCATCGTTTTCAAGCATCGACACGCGCCGTTCACGCCGATGGCGATTGTTCCTCCCCGGTGTTCCCGGCAATTTTGTGCATTCGGTTGTCCCCATTCGGTTGTCCATTTCATGCAACGCAGGGAGACAACCGAATGGGGACAACCGAATGAATCGCACGAAAAACAACACAATGGAAAGCAAATGACAACGCTCCTCGAACATGTCGCTTTTCAGGTTTTCAAAAACGTGTCACTCATGGCCGCGTGAGGTATCAATGCGTCTGAAATCTGACACAATGCTTCTATGCCTGACTACCCTCCACAACCACTGCGGGACTCCGCAATCGCCGAACCACGTCCACCGCTGGACTACCGGCGGATTGAAATCGTCGATCCGCAGATGGCAGAGATTTATCGCAGCAAGACCGTGACTCAGCGCATTCAGATGATGCTTGACGCCAATGCGACAATGCGTTTGCTGATTGCTGGCGCTTTGCGAACTCAGAATCCGGACTGGGGTGTGCAAGCCATCAACCAGGAAGTTGCAGGAAGGATGCTGAATGGCCATCACAATTCAGGCTGACGTACTGAGGTATGTAATTGGAATTCTTGATCGACTTCAGATTCCATATCTCGTGTGCGGATCATTCGCTTCCGGCTCATTTGGCGAGCCGCGAATGACGCTGGATATCGACATTGTTGTTCACCTCACAAGAGATTCGGTCGTTGCACTCTGTGCCGAGTTTTCAGATCCTGAGTTCTATGTGAGTTTGGCCGCAGCCCAGGATGCCCTGCGATCGAAGAAGCAGTTCAATGTGATTCATCCCGAAACCGGCAACAAAGTGGACTTTATGATTTCCGGTCGGGATGAATGGTCACGCGGGCAACTCGAACGCCGACGGTTGGTTTCTCTGCTTCCGGATCTCCAGGGATACACGGCAAGTCCTGAGGACATCATCATCAGCAAAATGCGATACTACAAAGAAGGTGGATCAGAAAAACACTTGCGGGATTGTGCCGGTGTCTTGGTCGTTCAAGGAGAAACAATCGATCGTGATTACATTGCTCAATGGTGCGCGCACTTCAAATTGACAGAAATCTGGCAGCAGATTCTGAAGCGTGTCCATGATGTTGATGGTACGACTCCTGCCTGATGAGCATCAACTCCAAGATCGTGAGCGGCAAGGCGCTAGCCGCCGGTGTACATCGCAGATACACTGAAAAAACGGCGGCTAGCGCCTCGCCGCTCACAAGCACCAATGTATTCAGCAAGATTCCCAGTGCTTTGTCACGGAGAGCGCTGGAGGACCTTGGTTTGGCCATTAAACCAACTCCGGCATTGGCGTTGTTTTTTCAAGCAGATATTGCGGTCGACCACCAAGGTCGTGGAGCTTTGTCGCGTCAGGGTCGATGCCAAGGTGACGGTACAGAGCTGCGAGAACCTCGCTGAAGTGGACTGGACGATCCGCGATTTCAGCACCGTGGCGATCCGTGGCCCCGATAACCTGACCGGTGCGGAATCCGCCGCCTGCCAGTAAGGCACCGCCAACCTGAGGCCAGTGATCTCGCCCGGCATCGGGATTGATTCGTGGCGTGCGGCCAAACTCACCCCACGCGATCACCGCAACGTCCTTTTCCATGCCGCGCAGATGCAGATCTTCGATCAGCGCGGACAGGCCTTGATCAAATTGCGGCAGGTGCGTGTTCTTCATGCCGTTGAAATTGTCGCTGTGAAAATCCCAGCGACCGAAGTTGAGTGTCACAACGCGGCAGCCCGCTTCAACGAGGCGTCGAGCCATCAGAAAATGTTCAAGGTTACGCGGAGCACCATCACCGAAACGATTGGCGTCACCTTTGCCGTATCGTTCGCGAACAGCTTCCGGTTCTTTCGAAATATCCAGTGCATCAACCAGCGCACTGCTCGTGAGGATGTTGAATGCCTGCTGCGAGAGCGTGTCGAGACCGTCCAGTGTGCCGCTGCGGTCCATGTCTCTGCGAAGTCGATCGACACTGGTCAGCAGGGCCTGCCGATCGTTCAATCGATCGCTGCTGATGCCCTGCAGCGTCATGTCCGCGCTGGCTGGCCCGGACGGTCGAAACGCCGCGTTGGCAATTCCCAGGAATCCCGGCAGGCCGGGTGAACCGTATGGTGGATGTCCGCAATCCGGCGACAAACCCACGAACGGCGGGACGGCCTTGTTAGTCGCGCCCAGCATCTTCGAAGCGGCTGATCCCACGGACGGCCAGCCACCCGGGGGCTGATTGCGTTTCGATCGCCCAGTGTAGCAGATGAATGAATCGTGATCGCCATCGGGCGAACCGTACATGCTTCGCAGCGGCACACACTTGTCCATGATGGCGGCCATGCGAGGCATGTGTTCGCAAATTTCAATTCCGGGCACGTTCGTCGGAATTGGCTGGAACTCACCACGAATTTCCGATGGTGCTTCCATCTTCAGGTCATACATGTCCTGATGCCCCGGCGCGCCGCACATGTAGATCATGATCACGGCTTTGTGCGACTTGCGGATGCCTGCGATCTGTTCGGCACGCAGGAGTTCCGGCAGCGTGAGGCCGCCAAGCGTCAAGGCTCCCAGACGCAGCGTGTCGCGACGAGTGATTCCATCACAGAGGGGGCTCCGGCCATGACCGAGAATTGAGAGCATCAGCGGGTCTCGCGGACAAACAGAACAACAAGGCGGGAATAAGCAGGTTCCAGAGGTAGGATTGCCGGGGCGGCGACGAACCTGCATCGACGAAATCCTATCATAAGAGTCGGCTCATCGGAACCAGTTCCTCCGGAAAATGCAGGTCTGCGCCATTTCTGTTGAAAACACAATTTGGGCAGGATGTCTCACGGGAAGGAGCGAGGGAAGAACCCACGGCTGGCCAACTTGTGAGTTTGTTTGTAGGGTGTGACAAGCGGAGCGCAGGCACACCAGACCGGCGAAGCGGTGTGCCTGCGCGTTGCTTGTCACACCCTACGAGTGATTCAAGCAGGGTGTGTGGAGCGCCAGCGGAACACACCAGTTTTCTTTCCCAAAATGGTGCGTTGCGCTCCGCTTCACACACCCTACGATTAAATCAACAATCCGCAAGCGCACAGGAAGTGGCCGCTGGCAGTTGTTGTCGCACTGTCAGGCACCTAGAATGGCCGCCCGTTGCTGAGTTCCGTGTTCAGCAAAGATCGCTGAATGCGTCTGATCAGCACCTCATTGAAAGTTGTCCAATGGTACGAGTATTTGTCAGAGAGCTCAAAGACGGCGATTCCGTCAACGAAATCTTCATGCTGGCTGACAAGCAGCTTCGCGCCAATCGCAACGCCAATCTGTATCTCCTGGCGACTCTGCGAGACCGCACCGGCGTCGTCAGCGGCCTGATGTGGAATGTCGTTGAAGAGACGGTACAGCATATTTCTTCCGGCGACTATGTGCGCGTCCGAGGCAAAGTGCAGCTGTACCAGGGCGGACTGCAGATGATTATGACGCACATTGATCAGGTATCACAATCATCGTGCGCTGAGGAAGATTTTCAGGTGCAGCCTCAGGCAAACGCCGCACCGCTGCTGGCGCGTTTGAAGGAACTGCTGACATCGTTCCGATGCCCACAGCTCCTGACGCTGGCTCAGTGCTTCCTTGACGACGACGCGCTGGTCACAGGACTGTGCGCTGCACCGGCAGGAGTGAAAGCCCATCATGCTTATATGGGCGGACTGATCGAGCACGTTGTCAGTATGTCGGAGGTCGCTGATCGCATCTGTGTGCTCTACCCGGCGCTCAATCGTGATCTGCTGCTGCTGGGTGTTCTGCTGCACGATCTGGGCAAGGTTCGCGAACTCTCCTGGGATCCCACGTTGGCTTACACAGACGAAGGTCAACTGCTGGGCCACATCAATATTGCGATCGAGATCCTGAACGAAAAACTGATTCTGGCTGAGTCACGCCTCGGAAAATCGATTGATAAGGAGACCGTTTTGCGACTCAAACACATGATCCTGAGTCATCACGGGACGCGCGAATTCGGCAGTCCCACAATCCCGATGACTCCTGAAGCGATTGCCCTCCACCATATCGATAACCTCGACGCAAAGCTGCATGAGTTCACTCGAGCAATCGAAGATGATCTGAACGCCGATTCTGCATGGACACCTTTTAATCCACGCAGTGATCGCAAGCTGTTCAAGGGCTATGACCGCGTGAAATAACGGGCGAACGCCATCCAGGACATCCGATGCAATAATATCGCCTGCTCATATTGCCCGCAATTCTCGTCACCCTTCATTCCTTCGGGTTCGCCACGGCGCAGGACAAGGGCAAATGGGAAATCGAAGTGAATGCCTTTGGTGGCGGTAATCAGGAATTACAAATCTATACCGATCGCCCGGCGACCCGGATGCTTCAACAAAGTTTCCGCGCGAGTTCCTTGTCGATTATTTCCGCGTTCATCAAAGGTAAATCGTCCGAAGGGTACTCCGAATGTTTGGCCCGACCCCAAAATCGAGGCAGGTTTCCCAGCAGGGCAGCCAAATGCTTGTTGCCCGCGAAATTCGGCTCAGGTCGAGAGTTCCAAAAAGTCGAGATATGCCCAGTCGTCAATGATGGAACTCGTTGTGCCCAGGAATTTTCGTAGTTCAAGCAGTCGGTACTGACGGCGAATGACCGAATCCAGACCGTAGAGACGAATTGTAATCTCTGCTCGTTCCTGCTCATGCAGCGAGGAAGTCGGGTTTGGTGAGATGGCACCGTTCGTATTGTCGAACACGAAATAGCGAAGAAATCGATAGCCTGGCTCATCGGGAGCGATGAGCGACTCGTTCCATTTCTCTCTTTTCTCAAGCTGACAATATTCGCAGCAGTAGTACAGATTGCTCCATTCAAAAGCGAGATGTGCGAATTCATCCAGGCCCTTTGGACGGAAATGTTCGACAGGAACCTTTGATCGATCTTCAAGCGGGAACGCATCGCAAAATGAACAGTGGCCCTGCGTCATTTCATGCAGAATCGGAAGTGCCCACTCTCGAGCCGTCTTTCCTTCAATAGTGTACCATGCAAAGCCACTTCGATTTTGCTCTCGCAGTTTGAGCCACTGCCCCGTCCATTTTTCAGAGTTCTCAACAAACTGAGTCGGAGCAGGAGGTCGTTGCTGCTTCCTCATGGCTCAGCCACCTCGGCCACCATCAGCCGATCGAGTTGTCGCAGTTCACGAGCCATCATGTTGGAAAGAGACTCGCTGCGGGCCGCGATCACTTCTGCTTTGGTGCGAAGATGGTCGGGAGAGGCTCTACCTTCGATGACGTCCTTTCGAATCGAACGGAACTCCGCAAGCAGCTTTTCTGTTTCCGGGTCGTACCATTCTTCAATTCCCAGGATATCCGAAACAACATCAAGATATGTGTCACCCGGACTGCACGGTCTCGGTTTGTCAGCCACGACCTGTCCGTCAGCATTGGCTCGCAGAATATGAATCCACCCGTGATTCACTGATGAAATCACGAACGGCGAATGTGTCGCGATAAACATCTGCGAGTTTGGAAACAGGATTTGTGCTGCCGGGATCAACTTACGCTGCCATGCCGGATGCAGGTGACTCTCGGGTTCATCCAGGAGCAACAGCAATGGAATATCGAGCGGACTCGGATGTTCCGGAAACTTTGCGTCCAGTTTGGCGATGCAGGAGACTAACCAACCAATAATGGAACGTAATCCGTCCGGCAACTCTGCGATTCTCATTGTGTCGTTACCCCAAAATACTTTGAGGTGGACCTCAGGGCTTGGACGAACGTCGAACGAGAACCTACGGCCAGTGACATCAGAAATAGCAGTTTCCAGACGCTTCGTAATAATCGTTGCACGCCCAGTACTCTCCGAGCCAGGTCGCAGTTGCTCCATTGCCGCAGCCAATTTGAGATTCCCCATGCTTTGACACACCAGCGTGTCTTCGCTGGCTGGTCGATCGAAGGCCAAATGGTCTGCCTCCTTTCCTAATTGTAAAGGACTCATCGCGACAATTTTGGCATCTGTTGCACGCACCGTTCCGCGAAATGCAAGAGCCATTGACTCTTCACTTGTGACCCAAGAAAGACTATTTGGATGAAGCTGACCACCAAGTTTTTGCTGGCGCTGCTTGGAATCGACAAGTTCCGTCCAGGCATTAGGCAACCTTGACGGGTCGGCTGGTACTGCAAGATGTGCACTCGGAAAGCCGTCAGCATTTACCGGCCCCCAAATCCCTTGCCGATTTTGTGCAAACAACCTCACAAACGCAGACGACGCACTTGGGATACCAACGCGATCCATCAGGTCTTTTGAATTGCCACACGCCGCAGCCATCAGCGAGAGTAGACGCGTCTTTCCAGTACCGTTTTGCCCAGTCAGCAAATGCACCATACCGAGCTTTGGGCTTTCCGCCGCGCGGACTTGTGACTCATCTGTCGCTGACCATGGAAATTCGATCTCACCATCAGCGAAAGGTGCAAAACCTCGAAAGGCGACGGCCTGGATGCGCATGATGATGTGTTCCATCAAATAGGGAATGAGGACGATGAGAATAGTTTACGCTCGAAACACGCATGTTGCCATTGCACCACGGGAGACATGCGGCGTGCAGTAATACATTGGTCGGCGGAATCGTTTGAGGCCGTCTTCAGGCACTGGCAGGACGCGGTAATGCCGATGATTGAGCGCAAAGGAATAACTGCAAATCTCGCGATGTCAACATGCGGACCGACGGACAAGAATGTCCATCCTACTTTTTGTCATCCACTTTTGGTGCAAACCCGCGTCGCATCGTGTTTTCCGAAACGTTGACTGGCACGAGGAACTGCAGCAGATAATCTGGGCCGCCGGCTTTGCTGCCGATGCCTGACATGCGGTAGCCGCCGAACGGGTGACGTTGCACAAGAGCGCCGGTGATTTCGCGGTTCAGATACAGGTTACCCACTTCGAATTCGTTGCGGGCGCGCCGCAGTGCCGCCGGGCTGCGGCTGTAGATGCCGCCAGTCAGCGCGTATTTTGTACCATTGGCGATCTGAAATGCGTCATCAAGGGTTTTCGCTCTGATGACAGCCAGCACAGGGCCAAAAATCTCGTTCTGAGCAAGCGGTGAAGTCGGATCCACATCGATGAAAATATGCGGCCCGACGAACGTGCCCTGTTTCGCCGAGGGACCAGCATCAACGGCCAATTTCAACACGCCGCCGTGTTCCGGATCGACTTTTCTGATTGTCTCCAGAATGCGGTCGCGCGCATCTTCATCAATGACCGGCCCGACCCTCGTTGCCGGATCTTCAGCGACGCCGATCGTCAGACTCTTCGTCGCATCGACCAGTCGCTCCACGAACTGATCGTACGCGGCATCCAGCACGATGACTCGTGAACACGCGGAACACTTCTGACCGGCATAACTGAATGCACTTTTGATGACACCCACGACAGCTTCATCGAGATCCGCATCGTCATCGACGATGATCGAGTTCTTGCCACCCATTTCTGCGATGACTCGCCGCACGTTCTGCTGACGTTTGTCGGTGTCGGCGGCCGCACGATTGATTTCCAGCCCGACATTCCGGGAACCCGTGAACGCCACCAGATCGACGTCGGGATGACTCACCAGAGTCGGACCAATGTCTTCACCAATGCCCGGCAGAAAATTGACAACGCCGTCGGGTACACTGGCGTTGCGGATGATTTCCATCAGCTTCGCCGCAACGACAGACGATTGTTCGGCGGGTTTCATGATGACCGTGTTGCCTGTGACCATGGCAGCGACCGTCATACCGGCCAGAATTGCCATTGGAAAATTCCACGGCGCGATCACCACGCAGACTCCGCGCGAACGATAGACGTAGCTGTTTTCTTCACCCAGAAAATCGCACTGCTGCGGTACCGCAAGGCGTTTCATTTCATGCGCGTAGTACATGCAGAAGTCGATCGTTTCAGAGACGTCGGCGTCCGCTTCTGCCCACGGCTTTCCGGTTTCAAAGAGTACCCACGCCGCCAGTTCAAACCGCCGCTCACGCATTTCAGCGGCCATCAATTCCAGATACTCCGCGCGGGTTTCGACCGGCGTTGCCGCCCACATCGGATATGCACGCCGGGCGGCATCGATCGCGTCGGTTGCCTGATCGACTGTGGCAGACGCCACGCGGCCGATGATTTCAGACGTCTTCGACGGATTGCGCGACACGAGTGTCGCACGGCTATCGCACGACTTGCCGTCGATAATCAGCCGATACTCGCTCCCGAATTCGTCACGCACAAAAGCCAGCGCTTCAAGCATCGCCGTGCGATTTACTTCCTGACTGAAATCAGTCAGCGGTTCGTTCGAAAAACCGGACCTCGGTCCGTCGTGGAGAGGCGGCTCAGTGGCTGCGTGGCTGGATGGCTTCATAAGAAGTTTCTCAACGGCTATATGTTCGGTAAAGCTCTGGCGAAGGAAAGAATCATTGGACGTGTTTTCCAGCAGACGACGCACAAGGTACGCCATCCCGGGAATCAGTTCGCCAAACGGCGTATAAATGCGGACGCGGTATCCACGCTCCAGAAACAGCTGCGCCTGTTCATCGCCCATGCCGTAGAGCATCTGGATTTCCATGGCGCGTTCCGGAACGTGCAGCTCTTCAGCCAAAGCAATTCCGTGCGCCAGACTGCGAAGGTTGTGACTCGCCAGGGCCGGCCGCAGCCATTCATGGTTTTCCATCAGGATCCGAGTCAGGCGTTCGTAACAGTCATCTGACTGCCACTTGCGACGATACACGGGAACGGGCCAGCCACGGTATTCCGCGACGATATTTTCGTAGTCCCAATACGCTCCCTTGACCAGCCGGATCCAGATTGGTGTGCCGCGTTTTTTGGCCCAGTCCAGCATTCGATTGAGATCCGCTTCCGCAGATTGCAGATAGGACTGAACCACGATGCCACAGTCCGCATAGTCGCGGAATTCATCTTCCATCATGATGCGTCGAAAAATCTCGAACGTGAGTTCTCGAAAGTCGTTCTGCTCCATGTCAATATGCACATAAGCATGATTTTCACGCGCCGTTCGCAGCACCGGACGCAGTCGCGCGGAGACACGACGAATCGTTCCTTCCGCATCAATCGGAGCAAACTGACTGTCGAGAGCCGAGAGTTTAATACTCACATTCACGCGAGGAATACGTCGCTCATGATCGGAATCAAGTAACAGATCATCCGGAAGCTCGTTGACCTGCTCCGACATCCCATTGATCAGATCGATGTAGGACTGCTGATATCGATCGGCTTCACTGTCACTGATGATCGCTTCACCCAGCAGGTCAAGCGTAAATGCGAACCGATTGCCCCGCAACTTGCGGACTGACGACAGCACTTCATCGACATTGCTGCCCGCGATGAATCGTCGAGCCATTCGCGCGGCATTCGTGCGGGCATTGAATGCGAGCGCGCGGCTGAGAATCGTATTGCTGACGGACAGATCGAGGCCGACCCGAGCTGCCCACGGAAGTTTGTCACGGACGTCTTCGAAGTACTCATCCAGATGCCGCGCGATGGCATGATGGTCTTTGAGCATCGGCAGGACATCGACAAAGCGGAACATCTGAACTTTGACAGCTTCGTCGCCCATCGCCCAGGACATGAGCCGATCTTCCCACCACCGACCGTGAAAGATTGATGGTGCCCGAT
>JAYUVA010000480.1:0-3353 GCA_043754375.1 Candidatus Kuenenia sp.
ATGATTCGTTTAACGGCGTGCCCATCGGGCCGCGCTTCGCTGCCAATCGCGGGGCGTTGCCCACGCGGTTAAACGATATTATGCCAAACTACTTCTGCCCCGGTCCTTATGGTGTGTGGGGCCTGCTCTGGTAAGGTCTCGGACAGGAATGTCCAAGCTACGTGAATTCCGGGAGTTCCATGAAATGCGTGCTGTTGTGATCCTCTTTGCATTGCTGATCGCTGCGTTGGTTCTGAAAGCCGTCCAGGTTGCCGGGCGCGTTGAGCAGTTCGCCGGATCGCCGGCAGCTGTGGCAGACGATCAGCAGCTTGGCCCGGCTGTGGCGCGACTTAATGAGCAGTTTCACAAACAGTGGCAGGCAGAAAACGTGCAGGTTGCTGAGTCGGTTGATGATTTCGCCGTGCTGCGACGGCTGTCACTTGCCATGTTCGGAACCGTGCCATCTCTGGAAGACATTCGCGCCTTCGACGACGATGACCAGCCGCACAGGATTGATCGCTGGGTCGTGAGGATGCTGCAGGATTCGCGTTACAGTGACTATTTTGCTGAACGCTTTGCCCGCAGTCTGGTCGGAGTTGAAGAAGGTCCGTTTATCGTCTTTCGCCGCGATCGGATGACGGCATGGCTGGCTGAACAGCTGCATCAGGACGCTTCGTGGTCTCAAATGACAAAAGAGTTGATTGCAGCTGAGGGCTTATGGACGGACCGCCCGGCAGCCAACTTTATTACCGTCGCCCGCATGGAAGACGAGGGACTGGACGTGAACAAACTGGCGGGCCGCACAGTTCGCACGTTCCTTGGTCAGCGAATCGATTGTGCGCAGTGCCACGATCATCCGTTTGATCCTGCATGGAAGCAGACCGACTTTGAGGGACTCGCCGCGTTCTATTGTCAGGCTTCATTGTCTCCGGGCGGTGTGACGGATTACCAGACCGACAAAGACAAGAAGGAAGTTGTTTACAAGGTCGTGGATCCCGGGGCAGAAACAGGTCGCGTTGTGCCCAGCGCCGTACCGTTCCATCCGGAATGGTTGCCAGCAGACGGTGGCCTGCGACATCGTCTGGCAGAATGGGTCACGCATAAAGACAACCGTCGCTTTGAACGAGCGATCGCCAATCGCGTCTGGGGGTTCATGCTCGGAAAACCGTTGCACGAACCGGTGGATGATCTGCCGCATCCGGTAGATGGGGAAATTGACGCTCTGGATATTCTGGGGCAGGAATTTCGAGCCCGTGGGGAACGGTTGAGCGTGCTCATTCGCATGATCGTTTTGTCCGATGTGTTTCGCCTTTCGTCCGAATCGAGTGCGGACAACGAAGAGACCTATACGAAACAAGTGCAGGCCTGGTCCGTGTTTCCACTCGTGCGATTGCGGCCGGAACAGGTGATCGGATCATTGTTTCAGGCCGGGCATATTCGCTCGATCGATCAGAATTCCAATCCGTTCGTGCGTGTCACAAAGTTTGGCAACGAGAACGATTTTCTGAACGAATACGGAGACCTTGGTGATGATGAACTGCTGCAGCAGGTCGGCACGATTCCTCAGGCCTTGTTGCGAATGAACGGACGCTTCACGGCGGAACAAAGCAAAGTGGACGGCTTATCCGCACCGGCCCAGATTCTCAATTTCTCGCCGGACAACGCCGCCATCATCGACAATTGCTATCTGGCTTGTCTGTGCCGTCATCCGGCAGTCGAGGAACGCGCATATTTTCTGAACCTGCTGGAATCAACGACCGAAGCCGCAGCAGAGAAACGCAAAGCGAATCCTGAGGCGCCTGCAGCCAGTCCCGAATCAAAACCCACGCGAACTCGCGCCCAGGTCGTGGAAGATCTTGTGTGGACGTTGTTCAACAGTCCTGAGTTTTCCTGGAATCACTAGCATGCATCTTAACCCCACACGTCGTCAGGTTCTGCAGTTTCTGTCCGCTAGCGGCGTTTCTCTGGCACTCCCGGCAATGACAGCCCGCGCAGCAGCGCGGAGACGGGATGAGCGACCGAAGTCCCTGATCACGTTGTGGATGAACGGCGGGATGAGTCAGTTGGAGACCTGGGATCCTCATCCCGGCACGAAGTCGGGCGGCGAAGTCAAGGACATTAAGACGTCGAACAAAGACGTGCGTATTTCTGAATTGCTGCCGCAGATGGCCGAGCAACTGCATTCGTGCATGTTACTCCGATCGCTGACATCGAAGGAAGGCGACCATGAACGCGGAGCGGCGTTTGTGAAAACCGGCTATCGTCCGGAACCTACGTTGAAGTATCCGACGCTCGGAGCGATCGCAGCGCATGAACTGCCAAATTCAGAGCTTGAGATTCCTCAATATGTGACTCTCGCACCGGACCGCATCGTGCCTGAAGGCGGGTATCTGGGAAATCAATGGGATGCTTTTCGCGTTTTCCAGCCGGGCATGGGGCTGTCGAATCTGAAGTCGTACGTGAGTCCGGAGCGTCAGGCAGATCGACTGCAAGGGTTGAATGTCGTCAGCCAGCAGTTTGAACAGCGTCGTCAGTTTGCAGCAAAACGCACGCTGCATCAGAACACCCTCGATCGAGCCCTTGAGATGATGTCGTCAGAACAATTAAAGGCCTTCGAACTGGATACGGAATCGGCCGGTGTCAAGGCGGCTTATGGCGACACATCATTTGGTCGCGGCTGTCTTGTCGCGCGGCGGCTGGTTGAAGTGGGAGTGCGCTCCATTGAAGTCACTCTGCCAGGATTCGATACGCACGTGGCGAATCACAGCGGTCATGTCACCAATTGTAAGATCCTGGACCCGGCGATCGCCACGCTCATTCAGGAATTACGCGAGCGCGACCTGTTGGATTCGACGATTGTGCTGTGCATCAGTGAGTTCGGTCGTACCCCCGGCATCAATCCGGCTGCTGGCCGCGATCACTGGCCAAACTGGTTTTCGTGCATGATTGCCGGTGGTGGATTCCGGGAAAGCACGGTCATCGGAGCAACGCCAACGGACGTGTTCGAAGGGAAAAAAGCCGACGGCAAGCTGGTTCTGCCTGCCGAGCCAGTCCTGGTTCCTGAGCTCTACGCGACAATCATGGCGACGATGGGTATCGACTTCCGCAAGGAGATCCTGACCCCCATCGGCCGCCCGATTCGCTTCGCCGACGCCTTGCCCTCCGCGTACCTGCTGCGAGAAGATGTGGCGCGGAAAGTCATCAAGAGCTGACCGTCCAGTTTGCGGTTTTGCGGCGTCGGCTCTATCATCCCTCGCCATGCAGACCGGGAGTCACAATTTTACTGAGCAGAGCATCGTGATCGTCGGCGTCGGGCTGATCGGGGGCTCGATCGCTGCTGCGGTACGCAAGCGGTTTCCGGAATGCAAAGTGAT
>JAYUVA010000481.1:0-3101 GCA_043754375.1 Candidatus Kuenenia sp.
GCCGGCCAGCAACCGATCGGCTGGTGATCCAGGTCCCGAGCCGAGAATCACGCCGATCAAAGGACGATCGATATCTGCCATTGGCAACAGGTCACACACCAACCGTACTGCATTCGCAACTGCGCGCGCAACCCGATACTCAGCGGTCTGCAATTGTGCGTGAGTCTTGTCGGAATGCATTCTGAATTCTGCAGGAAGAACGGAAAAGTCTCAACCTTTCTCACCCGGACGCAGCGACGTCGGCTCCGGAGAACTTGATATCAATCAGTGTCGTAACTCCGTGACCACTGAACATATTCACGCCTTTGCGAAACTGAACTCGCCATACACACGGCGTGCTATCCTCAGCATGGACGTCACCTTCTTCATCACTCTCGGCAACGAATGTCGTGAGCGATTCGCCGGGCTGCAGAACCTTTGCCGATTCCTGCCCCACGATGACGAAATTGTTGTCCATGGAATGCAGGAAGTTGAGTCTCCGCGTGGTGGCAGAATCACCGGACGGAATGCCGATCGTCAGAAATGTATTGACCAGTGTCGCTGCGTCCTGCGCATCGGCTGGTGTCCGATTTGACATCAGGCCCGCATCGAACGGAGGAAATTCATAGTCAACGGCAACGTTTTGAAACGTCAGCCACAACTTCAGGACTGGCGCCGTCGTGAGCTTCTCTTCGATCGCGCCGGACAGGAATCCCTGAAACTGCAACGGCTCTCTGGTAAGTCGCACGGGCGTCACCACCACGTCCCCGAATCGCCGCGATTCGCCGAGCCGCATGACATGACCATCCGGCAGATCCGCTCTGTCAGGCACTTTGCGAAATTCGTTCGGTGCCAATGGCCGTAAATCCGGCAGGCTCTCGAGAGCATGGTTTCCAAAGAGCGACATGCGGCCTGTCAGGAACAATCCCAGACACAACAGGGTCAAGGCGATTGCATACCCGGTAACTCCGACAAACAATTTGCGACTGACATGATCTGTCGCTGGTACAAGGTTCACAGCGATGTTCGGTGCTGAGGTTGTGCCGGAAGCCTGACATCCACCGCCCGCAGGCGATGCAAGTGGAGCAACGTCCGATTCCAACGGCACCATTGCTTCAGCGGACGGATCACCACTGCTGTCCTCGATTGTCACCGGAACAATGGACATCCGATGGGGCTCTCCTCGCAACCCAGCGTCTCCCGCGTCGGTTACGTCTGCGTCTCCGCCCGAACTGAGAAACTCGAAGTCCCGTTCGCCATTGTTCGATGGTAATCGTTTTTCGGCCACACGATAACTCCCGCAACTCTAAGATCCTGTTTGCTGTGCCAGCAATCTAAAGCCATTAGACCGAATTCGGGAGTCACCTACGCTGAATAAACGGATTTTCAAGGCGACACGAGGCGTGGCATGATTGTTGCCTTCTGTGCACTTGTATTTCGAAAAGGATGCACCAGTGCCTGGACTCTGTACATTTTGAGTACATACTGCCTGAATTCGTGACAACCACGCACAGATTCGTGTGGAGAGCTTGAGGACGTGACTGAGATTGCTGGAAACTTTGATGAACTTCTGACTTCGGCAGGCACGCCGCGACATCCGGCGCTGTCCGACGGTCTGGCGTCATTGTCGGCGGAGATGCTCGCGGAACGGCAGCGACATGCTGAAGAAGAACTGCTCGAAAAAGGCATTACCTTCGCCGTCTACGGGCATAATGACGGCAACGAAAAAGTCTGGCCCTTCGATGTCGTGCCCCGCCCCGTCGCATGGGACGAGTGGCAGATCATCGAATCCGGACTCAAGCAACGCATTCGGGCGCTCAATCTGTTTCTGGACGACGTCTACGGCGACGGCAGGATCATGAAAGACGGCGTCGTCCCGGAAGAACTGGTTAAGACGGCGAAGACATATCGCCCGGAGTGTCACGGCTTTCGTCCACCCGGCGGCGTCTGGACGCATGTCGTCGGCACAGACCTTGTGCGAAATCACGACGGTACGATGTACGTGCTTGAAGACAATCTACGATGTCCGTCCGGTGTCAGCTACGTGCTTGAAAACCGCGAGATCATGAAACGTGTGCTGCCGGAAGTTTTTTACGGCTCAATTATCGCGTCCATTGAAGACTATCCCGAGCGACTGCTGGAGACGTTGCTCAAAACCGCACCGCCCCATATTTCCTCACCCACAGCTGTCGTGCTGACTCCGGGGGTCTGCAATTCTGCGTACTTCGAACATTCGTTTCTTGCTCAACAAATGGGCGTGGAACTCGTGCATGGCAGTGATTTGTTTGTCGATGACGAGAACATGGTCTGGATGAAGACCACGCGCGGTCCCCAACGCGTGGATGTCATCTACCGTCGAATCGATGATGACTTTATTGATCCTGAAGTTTTTCGCGCTGACAGTATGCTGGGCGTTCCTGGCCTGATGCGGGCTTACCGCAGCGGCAATGTGACGTTGGCGAACGCTCCAGGAACCGGCGTGGCCGATGACAAGGCCGTGTATCAGTATGTGCCGCAGATTATTCGCTACTATCTGAGCGAAGATGCCATTCTGCAGAATGTGCCGACCTATCTGTGTTCCGTGAAATCCGATTTTGACTATGTGCTCGGTCATTTGCACGAACTGGTCGTCAAACCGACGAACGAATCGGGGGGTTACGGTATCATGATGGGGCCGCAGGCGTCAAAGAAAGAACGCGAAGATTGTGCGGATGCGATTCGCAAGGATCCTCGCAACTATATCGCGCAGCCCATGCTGACACTTTCGACTGTGCCAACGGTTATCAATCAGACATTGGCTCCGCGACACGTCGATCTGCGTCCGTTTATTCTGTATGGTGAAGAGGTGTGGGTGCTGCCCGGAGGACTCACGCGTGTCGCCCTGAAAGAAGGTTCGATGATCGTCAATTCCTCACAAGGCGGAGGCAGCAAAGATACCTGGGTGTTGCTGAAGAATTGAATTAAGAACAGCTGACTCATTTAAGAATTCCTGCCATGTTGTGTCGTGTTGCTGAATCATTGTTCTGGATGAGCCGCTATCTGGAACGCGCTGAAAACCAGGCTCGATTTATCGAAGTCACCTCCAACATCGCGCTGGGATACCGCGGCAGCGAACTGGATCT
>JAYUVA010000482.1:0-9954 GCA_043754375.1 Candidatus Kuenenia sp.
CGGCATCCAGCGCGCCGCTGAATCGCTTGAGGGTCGATTCGGCAACCCTGCGGAACTGAGGATTATGATCGCTCAGCGCCAGCAGGTTGCGGATTGTGATACTGTTGCCTGACGGAGAAACAGAATCGTAAGGCGAACTGGTCCGCGCGAACAGTTTTTCGTGGTCGTGCGCCGTAAAAAAGAATGTCGATTGAGCTTCGTCGTAGAATTGTGCAATCTGCAGCGTTGTGAGTTCATTGGCGGCTGTCAGCCAGCGTGCGTCTTTAGTCGCCACGTGCAAAGTCCGCAGCGCCGACGCAAGGCAGGCGTAGTCGTCCAGATAGCCGCGCGGACCCGGTGTTTCGTTTCGCCACGAACGCAGCAGATGACCCTGGCTGTCCCGCAAATGAGTCAGCAGAAAATCGGCGGCTTTCGAGGCCAGTTGCAGGTCGTGTTCGCGACCCGGCAATTGACCGCTCGTCGCCAGTCCCTGAATCATCAGCGCGTTCCATTCGGTCAGCACCTTATCGTCCAGCAGCGGACTCGGCCGCTTTGAACGAACATGCAATAACTGATTCCGCATGTCCGCCAGACGTGTTTTCAGAGCAACGGCGTCTGTAGACTGCTGGGCCGCGAGTTCCGCCACCGTGTTCGGCAAAAACAGAACTCGGCCGTGTGCAAACGACTGCGGTTCGTGAAATCCATACGCCGTCATGAACAATTCCGCGTCGTCCGGTTTCAATGTCTCAAGAATTTGTGCTTCCGTCCAGACATAGGATTCACCTTCAATCGCATTCGTCTCAGCATCCAGCGCGGAACAGAAACCGCCGCCCGGCAGCGTCATTTCCCGTTCAAGGAACACCACCAGTTCTTCGATCACCTGCCGATAGAGCGGATTGTCTGTCAGCATCGCGGCCTGCGCATAGGCCTCCAGCAGCTGCGCCTGATCGTAGAGCATTTTCTCGAAGTGAGGCACATTCCATCGGCGATCCGTACTATAGCGATGAAAACCGCCGCCCAGATGATCTCGGATGCCGCCTTTCGCCATGGCTGTCAGGGAATGATCGACGATCTTCAAGAGTTCCGGGCGCGGATTCTCGGCGTGCAGTCCCAGTAGAAACTGGAGTCGTGGCGCGTTGGGAAATCGAGGACCGTCGGGCCTGCGTTCATTAAAATCTACGCCGCCATAGTCAGGATCGTAACGGCCTTCGATGCCCGTCACGACTGCTTCGAGCAACTCGCGAGTCAGATCTTTGGGCTCTGCGAGAACCATCGGACCGGAGAGACGACGTACTTCGCGCGCGATCATTGCGGCTGAACCGGTGACAGCCTCCTGCTTGTCCGTCCAAAGTTCCGTAATCCGATTGGCAACCGTCAGAAATCCGGTGCGACCATCCGGTGAATCTTCCGGCGGCAAGTATGTCGCGCCAGCAATCGGATCTCCTTCCGGAGTCAGAAACATTGACAACGGCCAGCCACCACCACCGCCCGCACCGGTTGCCTGCTGGTACACGATCAGGCTCGTCATGTAAATGTCATCGACATCCGGACGTTCTTCACGATCCACTTTGATACAGACAAAATGCTCGTTCATATAGTCCGCAATTTTCTGGTTCGAAAAAACCTGTCGCTCCATGACATGGCACCAGTAACAACTACTGTATCCCACTGATAGAAACACGGGCTTATTTTCCGTTCGAGCCTTCTCAAAGGCCTCAGGTCCCCACGGATACCAATCCACGGGATTATGAGCGTGCATCAGGAGGTATGGGCTGGATTCACGGGCCAGACGGTTCGCCGGGACGGACTCCGTTCCCTCATTTGCTTTGCCGTTATCATGCTGATTCGAAGCATTTGTCACGGAGGTCTCCGTCGTTACTGGGGCGCCAGAACTGCTTTTCTCATCGCAAACAGCCACCGGAACCGCGTGCGCCACACCACGAGATGGACCACACAACGAACCGCACGAAACGAGCAATATCACCGCCGTTGCGGTGACCACAAACCTCTTCAAATTCATAAAAATCTCGTCTGATAGTCTTTGTTGACGCTGCGAATCTGACTCTCTCCGCCAATCGGCGATTACAGGATTCGCCGGACGAATTCTACGCAATGCCACGCCAGATATGAACTCCGGCAATCTCTGCCACTCCTAAGGAATGGTAAATCAAGTACCTTGCGAAGAATAGCCACCTTTCGTTCAGCGATATCAATGTGAAATACGGCCTCGAACGTCGATGCAGGAGAAATTCTGATGACCTGGCAACCTGATCAGCGTCGAAGATTTTGATGAGAGTTCTGCTGGATGCAATCCGAGGATCAACAAATTTCGTCGTACTCAGTAACGCGGATTTGTGGATTTGGTGAACCATTCAGGCTCACAGGGCCGAAAACAGATGAGTCGGACTGCGCACCGGATATCGACCGGTACGGTCATTGCGTGCGTCTGGCGGACTTACGTTCACGAAGTGCTTCACGGCGTTGACTCATCTGACGCCGTCGAATGCTTCTCGGATGTTCCTGATGGATGGACCCATGGAATCGCCGATCATTGCCACATTGCCGCGCGGACATCGCATGGACAGACGATTCGGAGTGGTCTTCGAAATCGCTCCGGAATTGTCCGACGACCTCACTCGGATCGATGGGGTGCGTACGCGCGAAGCCGTGGTTCTGAATCAGTTGGGCATCTATTTCTGGGGTCAGATTGCACTCTGGCGTCACCGCGAGATGTCAGCGATCGCAGAAGAACTCCAGATTCCTGTCGGACGCATTATTGATGAAAGCTGGACGGAGCTTGCGAAAAATCTATGTTCCGTCGTAGCACCTCGCCAGTCTTCAACACTACCCGCGTCCGCCCTGCGAACCACGTCGTTGCTGATCGTCGCATTACTGGTTGGATTTTGCACGGTGTATCTGCTGGGACAACATCGTAATCAGCCGTTGACTGGAATTCTTTCAGCTGACATTACCACCATTCGTGTTCCTGCGGCATCACGGTTAACGAGTGTTCAGATCAAAGCCGGTGAAGAAGTTTTTTCCGGTCAGCCCTTACTGACACTGGAAAAACTTGAACACCTGGCATTCATCGAATCACAGGAACGACTTGTGCGAGACCTCGAACGAGAAGTCCGGCGCGTCGAAGCGCAGGCGGCGATTGAACTCGAATGGCGGACTCGCGACCTGGATCGTGAACTTTCCAATGTGCGTCAGCGCGTGGCCTTAAGTGAACTTGACGGCAGGACTGCCAGTCGCGTTGATGATGGCAAACCGCACCGCTCGCAGTATTCCGGTCCGGTGCGCAGCGTTTCCTCCAGCAATGCTGCGCAGTTGAATTCCGTCTCTCGAAGTCGGGCAGGCGGAATTATTTTCTTCAGCGGAGCCAGTGGCCAGTCGTCAGCGGTGCCTGAACCTGCGCACCTTACGGATTTTCCGGAAGCCATTCGGACTGCTCAGGTGCCGCGCAATTCGCTGGTATCGGATTCCGCAGCGATTTCGCCGGCTGATCCGAACCTGCAGGCGCTGCGTGCCGAGCAATCACGGCTTGAAACCGTCCGCACTACGTTGCCAGCGACCGTCAATGAAGCGGTGGGCGCGACAACGATTCAGGCTCATTATGCAGAGGCTGCCAGACAGTTGGAGTCCATGAAATCGGTGAGTCGCGAAGTCCACGTGATGTCTCCGGTGTACGGCACCGTAGGGCAAGTGCGTTACCGCGAGGGTGACGATATGCAGGCGGGTGAAGTGATGCTCCGCATTCTGCACACTGATCGGCGTTACGTCACCGCATATCTGCCGACGCGACGGGTCCACGAAATGCGACCCGGGCAGGAAGTCGCACTGCGATTTCCCGGCAACGAGGAATTCACCGGCCAGGTTGTCGATGTTCCGATGGTCGTTGACATGACCGGGCAGACAGGCGACACGCTGGCAGCCATCCGCATTGAACCGGTCGGGCGGCTGTGGCCCAACGTGCCCGTTGGTTCTCAGATTGACGTGATTTCGTCGCGTTGAGAACGTCCACTGTTTGGACATCTCCCTGCGTGGCCATTACGCTTCCGCCGTTGCAGCATCAGATTGACGATGCTGTGTGTTCAGGATTCCCCCTGCATTCGGCGCCTCATTGATGTCCATGACTTTTCCATCCGTTGACGAACAGCTTCAGATTATCACCCGCGGCATCGAAAAAATCGTGCCTCAGGACGAGCTCCGCAGGAAGCTCCAGCACAGTATCGACACGGGCACTCCGCTGCGAATTAAGTATGGGATCGACCCGACCGGCATCGACGTCCATCTGGGACATACCGTCCCGCTTCGCAAGCTGAGGCAGTTTCAGGAGCTGGGACATCAGGCCGTCATCATCATTGGCAACTACACCGCACTGGTTGGCGATCCCAGCGGACGTGATGAAGCGCGCAGCAAACGGCTGACCGAAGCCGAAGTTGAAATCAACGCGACGACCTATCTGACGCAGGTCGGCAAAGTCGTCGATATGTCCCGCGCCGAAGTGCATCGCAACGGTGACTGGTTCAGCACGATGTCATTCGCAAATGTGCTGTCGTTGTGTGGACGAGTTACGGTTGCGCAGTTGCTCACGCGGGAAGACTTCGCGAAACGCTATCGCGACGAGAAAGCCATTTTCCTTCATGAGTGTCTCTATCCGGTGATGCAGGCATGGGACAGTGTCAAAATCCGTTCCGACGTGGAACTGGGTGGCACGGAACAGCTCTACAGTTTCATGCTGGCGCGCGACCTGCAGGCTCAGGAAAACCTCAATCAGCAGATTGCGGTGATGTCGCCGATCCTGGTGGGACTCGACGGAGTCCGTCGCATGGGGAAGAGTCTCGGCAACTACATCGGCATCAGCGAATCGCCTTATGAAATGATGAAGAAATTCATGCAGTTGCCCGACGGCGTGATGAAGATGTACTTTGAACTGCTGACGGAGGTGCCTCTGGACGAAGTGGATCGCCTGCTTGCCGGACATCTGAAAATCGCCAAGGTGACACTCGCAAAACTCGTGATCGCGCAGTACCACTCGGATGCAGACGCCGCTGCGGCCGCAGCCCGCTGGCAGGCCGAAATCGGCGGCGAAGCATTGCCCACCGACATTCCGGAAATCATGCTCGATGCCACGCTGCTGACGGACGGTACTCTCACCGCGGTGAAACTTCTCACGGCACTGAATCTGTGCCCCAGCAGCGGCGAAGCCAGACGCCTCATTCAGGGCGGCGGCGCAAAACTCGGTGAAGAGAAAACGACGATCACGACTCACGATCAGCAGATTGCGGTAACCGACGGTCTGCTCGTCTGGGCCGGCAAGAAAAAATACTGCCGCGTCAGGCTTGCCTGAACCAACCTGTGTTGACAGCCAGTGCTCGGTTGTTGCGGTGCCCGAACGTCGGTTGGTTTAGCTGCTCTTTTTGTCCTGATAGACGACTTTTCCATTTCCTGCAGCCCAGTCAATCGAGAACCCAACATGCGAGATCGCATTGCGACTTCGGTCAAGTTGTCGTATCGTCTCGGCAACGACCACCTCTGGCGATAGCTCGTAAATGATCTTTGCCCGGATCTGATTTGCCTTGTAGAACACGGCGAAATAGACCATCTTGTTGCGCGTGATCCGGGCCATGGATTCCGCCCGCTTGTCCGCTGGCTCCTTAAACATCCGATCCAGTTGCCCAGACCCGCCTTCCTTGCATGACAAGTATTCGTATTTGACGGAAGGGTCGCGTGAATCGCATGCGTCAGCGTCGCGTTTAGAAGTGATCACGGTGTGGCCGAGCAAATCTGCGATGATCATTTCCTTGACCAACCCCGGTTGCAGCAGGTTGCCAATGCCAACCGATCGGGCCAATTCCTGCGCTTTCTCCACAAGTTGAATGATCTGCTTAAAGATGCTGTGACTCACGTTAAAACAGCATCTCCGCTCGGACTTTTTCAAGTTGGCGAAGGCGCAGCTTTGCGGCAGCGACAAAATCCGGGTTTTGTTCAAAACCAATAAAATTTCGTTCGAGAGAATTGCATGCGACCAGAGTGGTTCCAACTCCACAGAATGGATCCAGCACTAAGTCGCCGATGTTCGAGCTTGCTTTTACGAGTCGCTCAATCAGCTTGAGCGGTTTCTGAATGGTATTGAGAACATCGCGTGATACAAGCTCTTTGGACTTGTAGGTGAGTTGCTTGATGTCTCCCCAGACATCGCCTGGGTTCTTCCCATCGTCGTTGAACTTGGTTTTTCCGAAAACTCCGTTGATGACCGAAGGGACTTTCTCGCACCGCAGCCGATGCTCAAGTTCGACAAGTTGCGGAACGCGGATGTCATCAAGATTAAACGTCGATGCCTTCGGCCCCTTGGTGAAATAGCAAATAATGTCGTAGTTGTTCGTGTAGTTAATGCGTCCTTGTGCCAATCGACTTGGTTGATACCAAACGATCCGTGACTTGAGGGTGAGATGCTTGCGGTAGTCGATGTAGTCGATGCAATCGTGCTTGCCAAAAAGGTAAAGTGCTCCCCCTGATTTCAGCACTCGGGAGAACCGTTCGAGCAACTGCAGGTTGTACTCCTGAATGCTCGCAATCCGATCCCACTCATTTGTGGTGACTCCGTAAGGACCGTCACAAATAATCAAGTCAACAGAAGAATTCGGAACCTGATCGAGCAGTTCGTGAGAGTCGCCAGTGTAGAGCCTATTTGCTTCCATACGATTGTTGCTCTGCATTTCACTGGCAGCTAACAAATTATTGAATTGCGACCGATGCGGCGGCAGTGAAGCCGTCGCATAGATCGTAAGTTGAACTATCCTGTTTCCGTGAATACTGGATTGCTATGCGGAATCCAACCAGGTCCACAATGGAACTTCGGAGTTTATCGGGTGACGGAGAACTTGTCACTTCGATGTGTGCGACCGTTGGGATCTTCTGGGCGTTTGTACTGGATTAGAGGCAGAGAAGTTGCGTGCGCGGCCTCAGTCAATTCGGGGCAAGGGAAGCAACCCGCAACACACTGCTGTGGTTGATCATAATTTCCAACTGATGTGTTTCGCTGCACACACCCTACAGCATCTTTCTCACAGAAGGAAATGCGTTTCTGCGGCTATTGCCGCGCATTTGGATTGAAGGTTGACTCCTGCAAGGCTGTCAGATCTAATGGTGTCAGTCGCGGTCGGCGGTTCCTTAACCGTCCCCTCCCAATGCTGCGGCCTCCCTCCACATACTTTGGATGACAACAGATGAAATCATCGGTTGTGATCGTGTTGCAAGTCCTGTTTGCTGTCGGCTTTTCTCAAACGAGTGAGGTTCGGGCTGACGATTCGCTTCGGACTGTGATTGATCAGCGTCTGAAACCGGTTTCCGGGCTGGTTCCGGCACGTTGTTCGGATGCGGAATTCCTTCGTCGAGTCTCGCTCGACCTGAATGGCATGCCCCCGACTGCGGATGAAGCGAGGGCTTTTCTTGCAGATACTGCTGCCAATAAGCGGGAACAGCTTGTCGAGAAATTGTTGGCTTCTCCGCACTACGCTCGGCATCTTGCCTCCGCACTGGATTTGATGCTGATGGAACGCCGGGCGAATACGCATGTGCCTGCCGATGACTGGCAGGCATGGTTGCTGAAATCCGTGCGTGAAAACAAACCGTGGAATGTGCTCGCCCGCGAAATCCTGATGGCGGACGGCGACGAGCCGACTCAACGCCCGGCCGCGCGCTTTACTCTTGATCGTGCGTCCGAACCCAATTTGCTGACGCATGACATCAGCCGCGTCTTTTTCGGACGCGACATGCAGTGTGCCCAGTGCCATGATCATCCGATTGTCGCCGACTATCTTCAGTCTGACTATCACGGACTCCTGGCGTATGTTGCCCCTGGATTTGCAATGGTAAGAAAAGAAGGTGACAAACAGATCACGCTGCAGGCGGAACGAGCGGGCAGTGATCTGACTTTCGAATCGGTGTTCGTGAAAGGCACGCAGCACCGCACGGGAGCGCGAATGCCGGACGACACCGCGATTGATGAACCCTTCTTTCTGCCGGGCGACGAATATCTGGTTGCACCTGCGGACAACGTGAAGTCTGTGCCGAAGTTCAGTCGTCGAACAAAGTTGGCGGAACTGGCGACGAATGGAACGAACCAGGCATTCAATCAAAACATCGCGAATCGGTTGTGGGCTCACATGTTTGGCCGCGGCCTTGTGCATCCGCTGGATCTGCATCATCCCGACAATCCGGCGACTGATCCTGAACTGCTGCAAAATCTGGGCGAACGCTTCGCTGCGATGAACTACAACATTCAGTCCTTTCTTCGTGAAATCGCTTTGAGCGAAACGTACCAGCGTTCATTCGACGTGCCAGCGAATCTGGCTTCCGTGGCAGAGCAGGCTGCGGCACAATTGGCGGAGATGAAGCCGCAGCTTCCAGCGCTCGAACAAGCAGCGAAGGAATCGGCAGATGCTTATACAAGGGCGCTTGAAGTGTGGCATCAGGCCGAGGCTGCAACATTGCCTGCCGCCGGAGAACTGGATGCTGCCAGAAACGTTTATGCCGAAGCGAAGAAGAAAACAGACGAAGCGCGTAAAGCTCTTGCTGACGTCACCGCGCAGCAGCAAACCAAACACAATATTGCCATCACATTGCAACAGGCAGCCGTCGCCACTCGGCAGGCAGCCGGTGCGCTGCCAGGCGATAAAGAACTGCCTGACGCTGCGCAGAAACTCCTGACAAGATCCGAACAACTGACGGCCGAAGCGACGGCCCTGGTCACGACAATTGAAGAGAAAACGGCGGCTCTCAAACCGCTGACAGAGGCATTGGACGCTGCAAAGCCTCCAATCGATGCGGCTTTGACAGAACTCACTCCCTTGAAAGCAGCGATGACACAGGCGGAACATGGCATGCTGCCTACGCGACGCAAGGCGGCAACGGATTCTCAGGTATTGGCAGCCTTCGATCAGCGACTCCGCACGACTCAGAGTGTGTCGCAGCTTCCTGAACTCAAGCAAGCGATCGTCGCGGCATCGGAGGTGGTGAAGGCACGCGAAACAGAACTGGAGCTCGCCCGGCAACAACTCGCTGAATATGCGACCATTGTCGCGCAACATGAGGCGAATGTGAAAACTGCGACGGACTCGATGGCAACCGCAACAAATGCAGTGCACGTCGCAACCACGGTTCTCGCAGGTAAGCAGTCCGAAATGAATTCGTCTGTGTCAGAACTCGAAAATCGCCTGATCAATAGTTTCGCGGCAGCTTCACTGAAGCCGCTGACTCCTGAACAACTCTGCTGGAGCGTCTTTCGAGTCACGGGGGTTTACGATCGCTACTGGCAGGCGGAAGTCGCAGAATCTGACAAAGCCAGTCCTCTGACCGACGAACAGAAGCAGGACACGGTTGTGATGGCGAATCGCAACGTCGAACTGGAACAGAAGACATACGATAAACTGAAGAGCAATGTCGGTACGTATGTGACGTTCTATGGTGCGGCAGCGGGGCAGCCACAAGGCGATTTCTTTTCAACAGCAGACCAGGCGTTGTTTACCTCCAACGGTGGGTCAGTCAATGGCTGGGTTGCGCCTGCTGCAGACAATGTGACGGAACGCATTGTTCAGCAGATTGACCCGCGAATGGCAGCCGAAGAAATGTATCTGGGCCTGCTGACTCGCATGCCCACGGAAGAAGAAATCATGGAAGTCAGCAACTATCTGAACAGCCGGGCTGCGGACAGAAATGTGGCGGCTCAGGAACTTGTCTGGGCTGTTTTGAATTCAGCGGAGTTTCGGTTCAATCATTAGTCATGCGTCAGAAGTCTGGCTGATTGCCACTCGTTTTGTGAGCGGCAAGGCGCTAGCCGCCGGTTTTTGCAGATGAATTACCCGGCGGCTAGCGGTCTGTTGATTGAGTATGCACAGCCAGCAAATTTGTTTAACCCTGAGCCGCAGGCGACGGTTTCCGGTGACGCCGTCGCCTGCGGCTCAGGGTTAA
>JAYUVA010000483.1:0-5216 GCA_043754375.1 Candidatus Kuenenia sp.
TCCGCGAGGCGGTGTCGCACTGTTGCGCCGTCGCCGACTCCGTCAGCGTCACGAAACTTGTGTCGCATGGATCGTCGTGCGAGTGTGGCATGGTGGAAAGCTGTGTAGCGCAGTTCGATCATTCCGTTGACAGTCTGGCCGAACAGGTCATCATACTGAACCGAAACGCCAACGACGACATTGTCTCGCCACGCCGCTTCAGCTCGTACACGCCACCCGGCTGCTGCAATTGTATGGTTCGTGTCGTAGTAGTAACCACCGCCAAACAGACTCGTCGAGATCTGATAGAACGTCGGGAAATTGACACCCGCTTCCGCATCCATACCCGACATCGCGGCGGTGGAGGGAAGAATGAGGCCGTTGTCCCGAAAGTAGACGTTCCACAGCTGATGCTGATACGGATCGTTGACAGCCGGTGTGTAACCTGGAGATGCGCGTCATCCACGGATTCGGAGCGTCCTGCGCTTCGGCAGTTTCTGCCGCTGCGATCGTTGCGAGAGTGACGAGGATCAGGAACCAGCGTTTCATGTTGACCTGCAACGGCGCAAAGGCGAGTTAATCGGGGTGGTTCCTGGAATATCGGCTGTGACAATTGTGCCGAACAATTCGAATCTGCGGGCTCAAGAATCTCCCGAAAGAACTCAGGCAAAGGTTCCATTTCGTGGAGCAGGGCATGAATTCATTGACGCCGCAGGACAGGGGGTGTCGGCAATCTGTACGAAGAAGGAAAAAGGGACATCGCAGATTGTTTTTGCCTAACCTTCGAGATATAGCCGACAGTCACACCGACTTTTTCCGCCACCTTTTGTTGCGTCAGCTTTCGCTGAAGTCGAAGCTCTCTGACTCGCTCGCCGAACCTCATCGTCCAGTCCCCCAAATGATTGCCCAAATGCTCTCCCAACCGTAGAGTGCTGGCACTAAACAGTCAACAATGGGCAGATCAGTCGATGCGGAGTCACTCAATGCCGTCCGAGGCAACAGCAAAAAACGGATCAATGGCTTCAGCATTTGCCGCTGCGAAGAAAAAGTCCGAACGGCTGACGCTGCCAAAGCTGGAACGCAAGCTGTTTGAAGCGTGCGATATTCTGCGAGGCAACATGGATGCCTCGGAGTACAAAGAATTCATCTTCGGCATCTTGTTCCTCAAACGCCTGAACGATCAGTTTCAGGAAGATCAGGGACGGATGCGGAATGAATACACCGCCAAGAAACT
Organism: Candidatus Kuenenia sp.; assembly: GCA_043754375.1. Taxonomy (GTDB): domain Bacteria; phylum Planctomycetota; class Planctomycetia; order Planctomycetales; family Planctomycetaceae; genus SXXK01. The sequence goes on from JAYUVA010000483.1 coordinate 1,214, forward strand.
GAAGCCCGACCTCATCGAAAAGCAACTTGCCAACCCGGACAAGTATGACTTCTACGTCCCCGATGACGCTCGCTGGGATTACGACGACGACAAAGGCCGAAACAAGGGACTGGCTCATCTGAAGACCAGCGTCGGTTCCGGGCTGAACAAGGCTCTGGCGGCGGTGGAAGATGCGAATCCGAATACACTTCAGGACGTCCTGAAAGGCATCAACTTCAATCGGCGAGTCGGCCAGAGAACTCTGGATGACAGCACGCTGGTCAATTTCATCCAGCATTTCTCCGACATTCTGCTGGCGAATGATGACTTCGAATTCCCCGATCTGCTGGGTGCCGCCTACGAATACCTGATCAAATACTTCGCCGACAGTGCTGGAAAGAAAGGTGGAGAATTCTATACGCCGACCGAGGTTGTCGAACTGTTAGTGTTGTTGATTGATCCGAAGGAAGGCATGAGCATCCTCGACCCGACTGTGGGCTCGGGCGGTATGCTGATCCGGTCGAAGAAGTATGTTCAGGAAACAGGCGGAGATCCTCGCAATCTGGAACTTGCCGGACAGGAACTCAACGGCGGCACATGGGCCATCTGCAAGATGAACATGCTGCTGCATGGTATTCGGAGTGCCGACATCCGCCACGGCGATACGCTGAAAGAACCGCTGCATCACGACAAGAACGGCGAACTGCGGCGATTTGACCGAGTGATCGCCAATCCTCCGTTCTCACAGAATTACAGTCTGGAGACGATGAAGTTCAAAGAACGGTTCCGTCACTTCATGCCCGAAAGCGGCAAGAAGGCGGACCTGATGTTTGTGCAGCACATGGTGGCGTCACTGAAGTCTGACGGCAAGATGGCGGTGTCACTGAAGTCTGACGGCAAGATGGCGGTGGTGATGCCGCACGGGGTGCTGTTTCGAGGCGGCGAAGAGAAAGCCTGTCGTCGGCAATTCATCAACGACGGCATACTGGAAGCTGTGATTGGTTTGCCGAGCAACCTCTTTTACGGCACCGGCATTCCGGCCTGTGTGCTGGTGATCAACAAGAACGGTGCCGCCAAACGCAAAGACGTGCTGTTCATCAATGCGGATCGAGAATTCAAGGAAGGCAAGAACCAGAATTCTCTGCGCGCGGAAGACATTGAGAAAATCGCTCAGGTCTATCGGACTCGGCAGAATTTAGACAAATATTCCCGAGTCGTGTCGTTTGAGGAACTGGAGAAGGAAGAGTGGAATCTGAACATTCGCCGCTACGTCGATAACAGCCCACCCCCGGAACCCCATGATGTCCGAGCCCACCTGCACGGCGGAATCCCTGTGGCGGAGATTGAACAGCTTGGGGATTTCTTTAAAAACTATGAGCGTGTGAAGGATGCGATTTTCGTAGGTTGGACATTCTTGTCCGACTCATCTTCTTCCCATTCCTCAACCACATCCAAAACGAAACGCAGCGACGGGCAAGAATGCCCATCCTACGCCGCATTCACCCCAACCATCACCTCCAAAGACCAAATCAAAACCACCATCGAATCCGCCCCCGGCCTGCAAACCAAACACGCCGCCTTCCAGAAAGCCATCGCTGGCTGGTGGAAGAAGAACCTCGCAGAGATCGAACGCCTGCCGGAATCGAAGAATGTGTTTGAGCTTCGGCGACACTGTATCGACAGTCTGGCGAAGACGCTCACATCGCAGGGCATTCTGACCGGGCATCAGGTGCGAGGCTCCGTCGCCGGATACATCAAGTCACTGGAAAGCGACCTGCAATCCATCGCCGCCAGTGGCTGGGGAGCCGAGCTGATTCCTGAAGAGCAGATCCTGCAATCACAGTTTCCTGAAGTGCTGGCCCAGATTGAAAAGGATCAGACCAGAATCGCCGAACTGGAAGGACTGTTCGCCGCTGCCAATGAGACCGATGAAGAAGACGCCGATCTGGAGAACGTGGACACGGAAAACGGCGTGCTGCCCAAGGCGTTGGTGAAAGCTCTGAAGGATGAACGTAAAGTGCTGGCTGGCGAAGTAAAGGAAGCCAAAAAGCAAATGCAGGAACGCCGCAAAGCGTTGAAAAAGGTGTCTGGAACTTTGGAGGCATCGCATAACGACAAGAAAGAGGTGATGCCGGAGAGTTCCAGACACCTTTTTCAACCTGAAGATGCGGTGCAAGTGGCTGAAGCGGCGGACGATGAAGCCATCGGACTTCAGAATTGGGAACCCATTCAGGCCATCGACCAGCAACTGGAACGCCATGCGGCTCTGGATGCGGAACTGAAGAAGCTGAAAGCCAACATTCGAGAAGTGGAGAAGCAGAAAGACGAGATGATCGCTGCGGCTCGTGCGAAGATCACCGAGGACGAAGCGAAGACGTTGATACTGGGACGATTCCGCAATTTGCTGACAGAACAATTCGACAGCTATCTCCGGCAGTATCAGCGATCCTTCATCGCCGCCGTGGAAAACCTTTGGCAGAAATACGCTGTCACGACCAAGCAGATCCTCGCCGAACGAGACCGTGAAGCCGCTCAACTCGACGCCTTTTTGACGGAACTGGGTTACAATCTTTAGTCGGCAAAGTTGGAATTTTCGTTTAACGGCGAGCCGCAGGCGTAGGCGAAACGCAGCACCGACGCCTGCGGCTTGCCGTTCAACGATCGGGACACAATCACCGAGATTAACATGGAGCACACACAATGATCTGGTCTGAACGAATCACCATTGATGCGGACGTTTGCCACGGGAAACCGTGCGTCCGGGGATTGCGGTATCCGGTGACGATGGTTCTGGACTTGCTGGGATCGGGGATGACTGCACAGGATCTTCTGGCCGATTATCCCGATCTGGAAGCCGACGACATTCAGGCGTGCTTGCAGTTCGCTGCCAAGCTGAGTGACGTGAAATCGTTGGCGAGGACCACGGGGTGAGTGGAATTTCGCGGTTAGAACATGCGATTCAACCCCAACGGGGTTTCACAACAAAGCCTGGGGTCGCCGCCGTGCGGCGCACCCCAGGATTGTCAGTTTTTCATGCAGTGAACCCTGAAAGGGTTCCACAAAGTTCGAATCTTGACTATGCGCGGATTGTGGAACCCCGTTGGGGTTCGGCTCGTTTTCGATGGTTGTTCCTGGGGTGCGCCGTATTCACGGCGACCCCAGGCTTTGTTGTTGAACCCCTGTCGGGGTTAGAACACAATTGGACTGAAATCCCGATTCGCGATTGGCTGGAATCTTCAGTCACCCCCCGGCAGATCCTCGCCGAACGAGACCGAGAAGCCGCTCAACTCGACGCCTTTTTGAAGGAGTTGGGGTATGAGTGAAGTGATTGCGATGGAAGCAAATGAGCCAGCCACGATGTTTGGAAAGTTGCCAGCAGGCTGGGGCATCCGCCAACTCAGGGATATCGTTCCCGACCACAGACGAGTGACATACGGCATTGTGCAACCGGGAATACACGATCCGCAAGGTGTCTTGTTGATTCGTGGGCAAGACTACATTAAGGGTTGGGCAGAACCCGATGAGTTCTTCCGGGTCGCTCGACCACTACATGAGATCTTCAAGCGATCAACTACGATTGCGGGGGATCTGCTCATCTGCATTGTGGGAGCAACAACTGGAGCAACGAACATTGTTCCGGCGTGGATTCATGAAGCAAACATCACTCAGACCACGGCTCGTATAGCCTGTGATTCAAGAAAGGCAGATTCGTATTTTGTGCTCTTTGCGTTGGCTTCAGAAATTGGCCAACGGCAAGTAAGAAAATATGTCAAAGGCTCAGCTCAACCCGGAATGAATCTTGCCGATGTTGAGTGCTTCCACATTCCGCTCCCACCCCTACCCCAGCAACGTAAGATCGCCCGGATTCTGACGACGCTGGACAACCTGATCGAGAAGACGGAGAGCCTGATTGTCAAGTATCAGGCGATCAAGCAGGGGATGATGCACGACTTGTTCACCCGTGGCGTGGACGCCCACGGCCAACTGCGGCTCCCGTACGAGGAAGCCCCCGAACTCTACAAGC
>JAYUVA010000484.1:0-8552 GCA_043754375.1 Candidatus Kuenenia sp.
ACGGAAATTTTTCCAGCGTCTTTCCTGGTACCTGAGCACAGAGGATCGCCGGCGTTGCGGCAAGGAGTACCGAGATAGTGAATAAGAGAGCTCTCAAACACCACCCACGCCTGGCCAGTTTGTGAATCTGTAGGGTGTGACAAGCGCCAGCGCAGGCATATCATGTCTGTGAATCGGTGTGCCGGCGCGTTGCTTGTCACACCCTACAAAATGCGCATGGTCAATCACGAGATCCTACTTTCGCAGTTCGTACTCTTTAATTTTACGATAGAGCGTGCGTTCGCCGATTTCGAGCATTCTCGAAGCTTCTTCGCGGTTGCCGTCGGTCAGATCAAGTGCGCGCTGGATGTAATATTTTTCGACTTCTGTCATGGGCCTGCCGATCAGACCATCGACACCCGATGGCATTTCCTCGTCGGCGTCAGGCAATTGATCTTTGACCAGCACTGCGATTTCCGGCGGCAGGCCGTCGATATCGAGCACACCGTCGTTGTCCAGAACCAGCATACGTTCGATCGTGTTTCGCAGCTGACGAATGTTGCCCGGCCAGTGATATGCAAATAAAGCCTTGCGTGCCGCGCGGGAAAATCCCTGAGCGTCACGCCCCGTACGTTTCGTCAGGTCGCGGAGGAAGTGTTCCATCAGCAGCGGAATATCTCCGGAACGCTCGCGCAGCGGAGGCAGGTTGATCGAGACGACGTTGATTCGATAGTACAGGTCTTCCCGAAATTTTCCGTCCTGCACAAACTTCTGCAGATCCGCATTGGTCGCCGCGACCAGCCGCACGTTGATCGGTAGTTCGTCGTTTGCCCCCAGACGCGTGATTTTGCGCTCTTCGAGAACACGCAGCAACTTGACCTGCGTATCCATCGGCATTTCACCGACTTCGTCCAGAAACAACGTGCCTCCGTTGGCGTGTTCAAACTTTCCGATGCGTCGCCCCATAGCGCCCGTAAACGCGCCGGCTTCGTGGCCGAACAATTCACTTTCCAGAATACTGTCCGGCAATGCGGAAATGTTGAGCGGTACGAACGGCTTATTCTTGCGTGGACTGTTTTGATGCAGCGCGCGAGCCACCAGCTCTTTCCCGGTCCCGTTTTCGCCATGAATCAATACGGTGCTGTCGGTGGGTGCCACGCTCTTCAGGATATCGATAATGCTGTGCATTTGAGGACTGTTGCCGATAACGCCCTCAAAGCCAAAACGTTCGTCCAGCGATTGCCGGAGTTCGGCGTTGCGGCGAATCAGCCTCAGACGCGCCGATGCTTTTTCCACGGCGGAACGCAATTCGCCGATGTCGAGCGGCTTGGTGAGATACGTGTAGGCACCGTGCTGCATCGCCGTCACTGCAGACGCGATTGAACCGTGGCCCGTGAGCACAATCACTTCTGCATCGGGAAGCTCTTCCTTTGTGAGCCTCAGGATTTCAAGACCGTCCACTTCACCCATTCGCAGATCGGTGACGACGACGTCCCAGGATTCTGAATGAATCAACTGAGCCCCGCGTTCACCCGATCCCGCAACCTTGCAGTCGCAGTTGATCCGCGCAAGCGAATCGGCGACCGCCTGAGCGTGTCCTTCGTCGTCATCGACGATCAGAACTCGCACAGGAATGGTGGAAAGATCAGCGGAATCGTTTTTAGGGTCGGACATGTATTGAGGAAAAAAACTCGGACGGGATCAGCCAATGTGGTCGGATTTCTGAAGAATTGACGGTTGAGGGTAATCAACAAGCGGCTCGAATCAAAATGTGACGGCTGTTTATTGCTCAATCTGGGACTCAATGTGCGGTCTTTACGCTCTGCATATGATGGTGAGGGACAGGAACTCACCGAATTCCGGCAATTTGTGACGAATTGTCGTTTGATCGGAGATCCGATCGAAAGTTCGGACCACAAATGCAATAATACAGAACAGTCGAGCCCTCCTGGCCTGTAACAGCATTGAAGTCTTATTCAAAATCACGAGCGCACGGTCCGGGCATCAATGTTGCTCGTGTCTCCGACGCGAGTTTTCCCGCCACGGAGTGACGGGCAACGATGGGGTCGCGGGCAAAGTCCGCGTTTGGGAGAAACGTTATGTCATTGCCGGTCCTCACCGCACCAGTCGCCGTCGAAGAAGATCCACTCGATCTGATGGACGAAATCGATGCGCTCAAAAAGGAAAAGGATGCCACCATCCTGGCGCATTTTTATGTCGATGGGGATATTCAGGACATCGCGGACTTCACAGGAGACAGTTTGAAACTGGCACGCGATGCCACTCGAGTCACGACGTCCACAATTGTGTTTGCCGGTGTCCACTTTATGGGCGAATCGGCGAAGATCATGAATCCAAAAAAACGAGTGCTCATTCCCGACATGCTTGCAGGCTGTTCGCTCGCGGATAGCTGTCCTCCTGAACAACTTGCCGCATTTCAGGAACAACTGCGTTCACAGGGCCGTGACTTTCAGACGGTCGCCTACATCAATACTTCCGCCGCTGTCAAGAGCCTGTGCGACTGGATCGTAACCAGCGGAAACGCTCGAGAGATTATCGACCGAGTGCCGAAGGACAAAGAAATCCTGTTTGTACCCGATCAGCATCTGGGCCGTTATCTCGTCGAAATCACCGGCCGCAAGATGATCCTGTGGCCGGGTTCGTGTATGGTGCATGAGATTTTCAGTATTCAGGACCTGATCCGGGCCAGAAAGAATAATCCCGGATCGATTGTGATCGCGCATCCGGAGTGTCCGCAGAATATCCTTGAAATCAGCGACGTTATTGGCGGCACGGAAAAAATGCGGCAGTATGTGATGTCCCTGAAGGAGCCGACCACGATTCTGGTCGCCACAGAAGCCGCCATGATTCATCCGCTGACGAAAGCGGCACCACAGCACACGTACATTCCGGTTCCCGGCATTATGGCCTCGTCCGGAGAAACGTGCGCCTGCAATCGCTGCCCACACATGGCACGCAACACCTTGCAGAAAGTCCGCGACTGTCTGCGGGACGGCCGACCGGAGATCGAATGGAAAGATTATTTCCAGCGGGCGCGAGCTGTGCTGGACAAGAGCCTGCTGTAGTAGACTCTTCGCGGCCAGGAGAGGATAGTTTAACCGCGTGCCCATCGGGCCTCGATTGTCCGCCGCTGGCCCAGGAGCGCGGCCCGTTGGGCACGCGGTTAAACGAGTGAAAGCTCAATCAGACTGGAAAACTTTAACCCTAAACTACGCACGGAGAGCGATTCGTTCCATGAAAACGGAGACACAAGATCATCCCTACGGCAAGGCCGTTGCCAAACTGATTGAAGAATTTGGCAACCTGCCGGGCATCGGTCGGAAGTCGGCGGAACGCCTGGCAAACCACATATTGTCCAGTTCCAGTGACGAAGCAAACGCCCTCGCCGACGCGATTCGCAACGTCAAGATCAGCGTCAAACGCTGTGCGATGTGCTTCAATCTGACGGAAGACACGCTCTGCAGAATCTGCCGCGACCCTCGACGCGATCAGCATGTTGTGTGCGTCGTTGAACAGCCCAAAGACGTCGTCGCGCTGGAATCCTCTGGTGCGTACTCAGGGCTGTATCATGTCCTTGGAGGCCGCATCGCACCGCTCGACGGTGTCGGTCCGGAGGATCTCACGATACAACAACTGGTGCACCGCGTTCGCAAGCAGGGAATCACCGAACTGGTCATGGCGACCAACCCGACTCTGGAAGGCGACGGCACTGCGCTGTTCATTACCAATCTGCTGGCTAACGACAACGTCCGCATCACGCGCCTTGCCCGAGGCATCGCTTCCGGCAGCGTGCTGGAATTTGCCAACCGCGAAATGCTGGCCGACGCATTGAAAGGGCGGCAGCAGTTTTGAATTCTCCGTGCTGAATTCGTGCGATAATTCTTTTCCTCGATTCCGATTCACCCCGAGGATAATCCCTGTTTCGAACACGCGCACGTAATTTGTCGAGGAACCGGAACTTCGCGACCGGGTCTCGCTGCCGCAGCATTTCGCCGCGCAGGGGTATCGAACCGCTGCAACTGGCAAAATCTTCCACGGCGGCACCAGCGGTGGAGGTGGCGGCAGAGCCAACGCGAAGAACAATGCTGAGAATGGGACTCCCCTGCCGCCAGAGTTCCAGATCACGGCTCCCTACGGTGGCGTCGGTACGAAGCCGCCGCAAAAACTGATCGGCCCGACACCGATGGGTAACAACCCGCTGATGGACTGGGGCGTCTGGCCGCTCGACAATGACGACACAACCAAGGGGGATTATCAACTCGCGACGTGGGCCGTCGAGCAAATCAAGGCCGCGCCGAAGGACCAGCCGTTCTTCATCGCCGCCGGTTTCTTCCTCCCGCATGTCCCGTGCTACGCGACGCAGAAGTGGTTCGATCTTTATCCTGATGACGACAGCGTGCTGCCGAAAATCCTCGCCACCGATCGCGAGGATACGCCGCGATTCTCCTGGTATCTCCACTGGAACCTCCCTGAGCCGCGACTGACGTGGGTCAAGGACAACAATCAGTGGCGGAATCTTGTCCGCAGCTACCTCGCCAGCACCAGCTTTGTGGACGCGCAGGTCGGACGCCTGCTCACCGCACTCGAAGAGTCCGGTCAAGCCGACAATACGATCGTCGTTGTGTGGGGAGACCACGGCTGGCACCTCGGAGAAAAGGCGATCACCGGCAAGAACACGCTCTGGGATGACGGCACGCGCGTTCCACTTATCTTCGCTGGTCCTGGCGTCAAAGGCGGTCAGCGTTGTATGCAACCCGCAGAGCTTCTCGACATCTATCCCACGCTCATCGAGTTGGCGGGGGCACCGAAGCGCGACGACCTTGAAGGCCTCAGTCTGGTCCCGCAGCTTAAGGAGGCTGCCACCCATCGCGATCGTCCGGCCATCACCAGCCACAACCAGGGCAATCACGGCATCCGTAGCGAGACGTGGCGCTACATCCGCTACGCCGACAGTACCGAGGAATTCTATGACATGCAGGCCGACCCGAATGAATGGCACAACCTCGCCGCCCGGCCCGAACACGCTGCCATTATTGATGAGCATAAGAAATGGTTGCCCAGCATCGACTTGCCGCCTGCTCCTGGTAGTGCCAATCGTGTGTTGACCTACGACAAAGCCACCGACCAGGCCGTCTGGGAAGGCACGACCGTCAAACGCACCGACCCGATACCGGAGTGAAGCTTCAGCCAGATTCCGATGGGATTTGATATCCTCTCTCGCGACAAAATGAAATGATGAAACACACGACCCTGCTTCTCACCGCACTTCTGTTTCCGATCGTTGCGCTGGGTGCCGCCGACGGCGCACCGCCGAAGATTGTTATCCTCTACGCCGATGACATGGGCATAATGAACGATCACGAATGCTATATGCGTCGAGCCATCGGATTGGCAGGAAAAGTCCCAGGCCTGCCCTTTGGAGCCGTCATCGTTGACCGGGATACCGGGACGATACTCTCCGAAGGTTGGAATAAGACTTCAGTCAACCCAACTTGGCACGGCGAAATCGACGCCATCAACAAACTGGCCTCATCCGGTGTCTGTGTCAATGGGAAGAGCCTCGTCTTGTACACGACCGCTGAGCCATGTTTGATGTGCCAGGGAGCGATCCTGTGGACCGGCATCGAAACGGTGGTCTTCGGGACGTCAATTCGTTCCCTGCAAAGATTGGGCTGGCGACAGATCGACATTCTGGCGGAAGAAATCGTTCGTCGCAGTCCTGCATGGAAATGCACACTAATCGCCGGCGTGATGGAGAAAGAATGTGACGCTCTGTTTGAGTGGGCGATCTGTAATCGTACAATACGAACATGATTTGGCGTCGGGAGATTCTTCAGGAGTGTGTGTCCAATGAAACTTGCTTACCTGTCGGGCTGTCTGGCCCTGTTGATGGTGATACACTGGTTGCCAAAGTCCGTGGCGATGGTCGGGAGTACACACTGAACCTGTACCCGAATAGATCAGGAACCGCCTTTGCGTATCGGGCCACGGTGCAAACGGAGAAAGATGAATGGATCGAGATCAGAGTACCGCTCGATGAATTCGAGGCGACTTCATTTGGCCAGATTGTCAGGGAGGCCGGTGCTGTAAAACCAGAAGAGATCAGTTCCGTGGGTTTTCTGCTGGGTGACAAAAAGGCTGGGCCGTTCAAGATGGAGATCGAATGGATCAAGGTGGAGCGGTCAGTATCTGCAGAATGAGTGGAACATCAGGCCGGAATTTCGAGGATCTGTTGCGAGTCCTCTGGATACCGTGTGGCACGATATTCACGCCCCAATCATTTTCCAGCCCGTATGGGCTTTCCAATAGTGCATAGACTCCAAAAGAAGTTCGCTCATCATTCTGCTGCGGCGATGCAGCTAGCCCTCTCAAGAGCGATGGCAATCATTGCACAAAGTGACGAGTGACGCTGAGACACTGTCGAGCATGAAGCCCATGATGAACCATGCCGTTTCCATTCGGAATGTCGAGAGAGATGATTTGCCACGCATCTACGAATTTCAAATCGACCCGGAATCAAATCGGATTGCTGTAACAATTCCAAGAAGTCCTGATGGTTTCGGTGCTCACTGGGAAAACGCTCTAAGAGATCCAAATGTCACGGCGAAAGCGATTTTGGTTGGCGACGAATTGGTTGGCTGTATTTCGTGCTTCAAGATGGACGGTCTTAATTCTGTCGGCTATTGGCTCGGCAGAGAGTTTTGGGCGAGAGGAATCGCTTCACGAGCTTTGGAATTGCTTTTGACTGAAGTCTCAGCTCGGCCATTGTATGCCCGTGTTGCGACCAGCAATGTTGCATCGCTGCGAGTGCTTCAAAAGTGTGGATTCGTTGTGGAGCGAGTTCAATTGTCACCAGCGGATGATCGTTATCCAGAGTGCGAAGAAGCTTTGCTCATCCTGCGTTAAAAATGCAGGCCATTGGGTTATTTCAATCACCTTCAACAGAAGAATCTGCACAACAGGTGTGACGTTTCGGGAACCAAATCATGCAGCACATAGCGAAATCAATACGTCCATTCATCGGTGCCAGGAACTTTGAGAAGTCGCGCCAGTTCTACAAAGACCTCGGATTTCAGGACAACGTTGTTTCAAACGACCTGAGTTCTTCAAGACAGACGGACCTGGCTTCTATCTTCAAGATGCGTACGTGAAGGACTGGATACATGGCCAGCAAAATGAAACGTCCGTTACCACGTACACCAGCCGCATGGCTCAACGAAATTAAACTGGCGATCGCCGATGCAGCCGAGGCTGTGCCGTTTGGACAAACCATCGGTGAACCAATCACGCTTGCCAACTGGTTCCATTTGGCTCCTCATGTATGCCTGAAGTTTCGAGGACGGAAGCCCACCGGAAAAGAAGCAGACCGCGTGGTCGAGACGGCTCTTGCCAACTACGTTGTGAATTCCGACCCGAAAGGAATTGACCACAATCTGGGACAACGGCCTTTCATGGCTTTCGTGCTCTGCTATGTTTCCGCACATCTGGCCCTCGACCTGCTGGACGAACAGCAGGCTGAAAAGATCCTGATCTATTGCGAAGAAAAGTTGGAATGAATTGGGACAACCTCAGACAACAGAAAACAGATAAATGCCTTGGATTGACTGGTACAATAGCCTTGAAAAACCCTCATGGACGCCAGCACCAGCGACCATTGGGATGATATGGCAGATTCTCTACCCGATCATCATCATCACGTTCGGCTTCGTATTCGTGCAGGCGATGCGGAAGAAGCTGCCGTGGCCGGTGGCTTTGCCGTTCGCCATCAATCTTGTGTCGAACCTGATCTTCACCCCAATCCAGTTCGAGATGAGAAATCTGCCGTTGGCGGCGGCTGACATCCTGATCGTCTGGGTCACGATCATCTGGATGGCTGTGGTCGTATGGAAGCACTACCGATGGGTCAGTCTGGCCCAGATTCCGTACTTCGTCTGGGTCTCACTGGCGACAGTGTTGCAACTGTCAATCACGGTGATGAATTGGGGGAGGCCGTGATTCGTCTTGCTGTCGGCAATCGCAACAGAAGGCCGAAACTATGGCAGACCCGAAGATGCGTTTAAACAACTGGCATCAAGGGAAGTGAAATGACTTTACTGATCCGCCCTGAAAATGCCGCAGAGCGAGATGCCATCTGGGAAGTCAATCAATTGAAATTCGGTGGTGAAGCAGCGTCATTGAAAGGCGTCAGCAGCACGGTCGAATATCCAGCTCCGTGTGACATGTTTCGTTGAAGGAAGTTGGCGGTTTTCAATGATGTTTGGACAACGCTGTCGTGCTGGATCGCCCGCAAACTGAAATCACAATGCCCTCCGTGCGGCACACCGACATCGGTATCCAGTCAATCGCTGCGGACGTTTGTATTTGTGGTACGTCTTGTTGCAGGCTCCACAGGTTGCCTGCCAGTCGCCGGGCATCACGACAGTTTTGTCGCATGTGTCACAAGCACGAGGCGTGGCTCCGAGTTTCTTTGCCACGGCCTTCCAGACTGGGCCGTGGCGAGCGTTCGGGCCTGCAAGGGCATGAGCGATTTCATGCAGCAGCGTATCGAGAAC
>JAYUVA010000485.1:0-3172 GCA_043754375.1 Candidatus Kuenenia sp.
GTTGGTTTTTTCCCATCCCACCAATCTTGGAACTTCTGCAAACTAAACATCTGCGAGATTTCGTCGGCGATGTGCGATCCTTGGCCGCGTGCTCGAAGAGCGTCTTCAATCGGCTTGCGGACAACAGCCATGACGCCGTCGCCGAAGAACATCGTGACGCTGGTTACCACGACCAATCCGACGATAGCTCGCCACAAACGGATCCGTAACTCTTCGAGGTGCTCCCCGAAAGTCATTGTGGTGTCGTCGAACAAATCTTTGGAGTGTTTTGTCATGACAGAGTCTTCGCGCGATGGCCAGATGGACGCGGGCACTTGCGCGAGCCGCATTCGCACGTCAGCCAGACAACCTCGACAGGCTGTCGCTCAACGAGCCAACTCGCAGTGAACCCGGTGGACGTCTTGACGAACGTTCGGTCCGCCAAGTGGGGCATCGGAGAGTCCACTCGCTTCACCCGCTGTCAGGAGCAGGAACTGGGAGCGGCCGACGGGGAAGGATTGTATGGAGGGATCGCGTCGAGGGAAACGTCCGAGATTGGTCATTGATCATCCGCGTTTCCAAATAATCAATGACCAACGATCAATTGTTTTTTCCGACTAAGCGCATCACGGTGGCGCCGCTCCCGCGGGAACGCCCGCCGGCATGGCTGCGGCGGGATCAACGGCTCCGGCCGGCTGGTCGACAGGCGCTGCCTCCGGTTTGGAAGGCTTCAGAAGATACCAAGCCGCGCCGGCAACAATTCCTAAGACGATCACGATGGCGACGGTGTTCGCGATCATCTCATTTTGTTTGCGTTTCTTTTTCTGGTCGGGAGTTTCATTCTCCAGCATCTGTTCTTTGAGCTTCTTTTTGTCGACCCAGACAAGCTCTTTCGCCATCGAAACCAGTTTCATGTGCTTCTTATAGTAAAACGCCAGCAGCCCATTGGCTCGCATGGCGAAGACGGCGCTGAAGCCGAACATCATTTGGCTCATGATCAGTCCGATGGCCGGAATGATGATTTTCGTCCACGGCAGCGGCTGGTTGACGTACCTTGGATCATTTTCATCGAATTTCGGCGGGGCTTCCCCCTTCTTAGGGTTGTTTATCGCATCGCGGAGGGCCGCCAGATCATCGCCCTTCAGGGAGTTCGCGGCGGCATTGTCCAATTCAACGCGGATAAACTCACCCAATGATCGTTGCGTCAGTCCGCAGGCCAGACCGACGGGAATCAACAGCGGAAACATCACCGCCGCCGTGATTCCACACCAATAAGCACATCCCAGAAACGTCTTGCCGAATGCCTGAAACTGCACGTGGGCCAGCCAGCCGCGCAATGTCACTGGCATAACCATATGCACCATCACCTGAGGGACAGTGAGGAATAGCAGCAACTCACCCAACGCCAAGACAACGATGCCGGGAATCTTCTGCCCCGATCGAATCAGGAAAAATCCCACGACTGGCAGGACCAATTGAGTCGCCATTGCCGCATGCCACAGATGGAATTTGATTCCCAGCGCGACGCACGTGAACATGTCGAAGTTCGTGCGGGGTAATTTGTCTTTTTTCTCCAGAGTGGCCTTGATGATTTCGCCGTTCAGGAACCAGACCCAGCCGAATGGCACCATGTAGGCGACGACGGCTAACCCCAGCCAAAACATGCGTGGAGGAAACGAAGTACACCAGCCGACCATGAACGAGAAAAAGAGAAACGCCAGCGAGTAACTCATCGAGTACATGGTGGTCCGAATCGCGAATGAGCGATTCTGTTTCAGAAACTCCATCGAATTCTTCCACACCACGCGGAAGAAGATCTTCGGATCGACTCCCTTTTGTTTGTCCTTGGTCAAGCCGGACTCGAAATTCAAGCCGCAGTTCTCGCACTCATAGGCCTCCTCGGCGGCTTCGTGTCCACATTTCGGACAGACTTTGACCTCCGTGTCCTCGATGCTGTCGAGATCCAGGTTCTTGATGAACTCTTCGTGATCGTGTTCTTCGGGTGCCGCGGCCTTCTTTTTGGGCGGCCCCTTCGTTTTGGCGGGCGCAACGGCCGCGGGCACCTTCACACGCTCTTGGCAACCGGGACACTTCACGGCCTTGCCGCGAGCCGCATCCGGCGCGGCGAAGACTTTTTCACAGCTTTGACAGCGCACCTTAACCGGCATCGCTCACACTCCTGATTTCGCCCGGCATCGGAAAACGATCCTGCGTCCAAGATGAAATATAAATTCAGAGACGCATCATTGTTCGTGGAATCCACAGGATTTCCCGGCCATCAGACCTCCACGTAAGCACAGACCGCGGACGGTTCGGGAATCGGTAGACCATCCTCGCACAGCCCGTCTAGATGGAACTCGATGGCCTCCGCAATTTCGCGACTCACTTCCTCAATCGTCTGACCAGTGGCGACGCATCCGGGTAAATCTGGAACATAGGCGGAGTAATTTCCGCCAGCGTCCTCAATGACGATACCATATTTCACTTTCATAACTGATGCCCCATGATTTGAGCCTGCTTCTGAATACTGTTCCAAGTTCCCGGTGCCAAATCGTCGCTGGGTTTGCCTGGGACAGTGACCCGACCAGACTTTGTTGAATGCCTGTATTGCCGATGACTTCCACGTGTCGTCACAAGCCGCCAACCGTCTGATTCCAGTAATCGAATGGCGTCTCGAACCTTCATGACGACTCCTGAATCACGAAAGCATACCACGGCAGAGACTTGTCCCAAAGTCGCGATTCATCCCTTACGTGCTAGCGCGGGATGCTCGTGCCGCCGCCTGTTCGATCCGCCGCAAGGCTCGGTCGCGACCGACCAACAACAGGCACTCGTAAACGCCGGGACCGATCGGGACTCCCGTTGTGCTGATTCGCAGGGCGTGAATCAACGTGCCGGGCGATTGACCTTGTTCTTCGCAAAATGCCTTGAGCGTCGCTTCGAGGTTCTCCACGGTCCATTCCGGCAGCGCGGCAATTCGCTCACGATAGCCTGTCAGCAATGTGTGTACGCCCTCTTTCGTAACACGCTTCGTGAACTCCTTTTCGTCGTATACAACCTCGTCACGGAAGAAGTACGCCACATCTAAGATGTCGCTGAACAGTTTCAGTCGCTCGCCAAGAGCCGTGATCAGCCGAGCGACGAACGCCCGCGATTCTTCACTGATCGGGGAAGCGATCAGTCCCGCCTGCTC
>JAYUVA010000486.1:0-10595 GCA_043754375.1 Candidatus Kuenenia sp.
TCATCTGAATGACGGTTCCAATGCAACTTTGAACCCATCAACGCAACTCCGAATTCCCCGGAGATTCCCCGTGTCGCCACTAAAATCCGAGTAGAACCCGAATTCATTACGATCCGAGGAGCTTCCGTCGGGGGCAGAACCGGCAATTTCTGCCGCCGCGACCAACCCGCGCAGCCGGACAGGCATGTGACGATCGCCACAAAGCTCATCATCCGACTCAATATCCGCCACATCGATCATTCTTCCCTACAGGGTGGTCATGTGCAAGTCTGTAGCAAGTCTACAGGAATAAGTCGAGACCGATTGATTTACTTCTACATTCATGGCAAGCTTCTATCTTTGAATTATGAGGTCAGAAAATGGCGAAACGGTTCCTGACATGAATGGCACTGCCGATGTTTGACGTTATTTCATCTGCAGTGTTCACGCGATTCAGCCCTGAAGTTGTGGCGAGGTTTTTGGTTCAACGGGTAGCCAACATGACGGTGTTTGATGAGGCAAGGCTACAGTCGTCTCGGGCGGTTGCTGACTCTGCAGATTGACGGCAGGATCCATTTGTGTTTTTTGGCTGCCTGACTCCATGTTGGATCTGCTCAAAGTTGTGATAAACTCTGGAGAGAACCAGTTTTGCAGGTCAGTACCCGTATGTTTTCAGGAGAACCTAATGCTTCATCGACGTGATGCAATGCTCCGCCTGGGATCGGTCGGCTGTGGTGCGCTTTCGCTGCCTCAACTGATGGCAAGCGAGCAGGCAGCAGCGACCCCGGCGAAACGAACGGCTCGCTCCTGCATCTTTCTGTTCATGTGGGGCGGACAGCCGCAACAGGACATGTGGGACATGAAGCCGGATGCTCCCGAAGGCATTCGCAGTCCGTTCAAGCCCATCGCGACGACTGTTCCGGGAATGATGCTCGGCGATCAAATGCCGCAAACGGCTCGACAGGCTGAGAAGCTCGCCATCATTCGCTCGTTGACACACTCCGCCACAGACCACGGTGTTTCGGTGTATCACACAATGACCGGGCGCGCCATGAGTCCTCCGAGAACGTTTCCGTCCAACGCCCGTCAGCGAACTGATTTTCCTGCGATCGGTTCAGTGTTCTCATACCTTGGTGAGAAATCGCTGATTCCGGCCAGCTTCGCCATTCCTCGCCCGGTCGCTCACGACGGATTGTATTACGCAGGAACACATGCAGGATTCTTAGGGTCTGCTCATGATCCCGTGGAGCTCGGAGAAGTCTTCAATCACGTTCAGGTGGGACCACGGCCTGATGCGGAGAATTCAAAAATTCCGCTGGCACTTCCCGATGACGTATCCATCGCTCGCCTGCAGGCGCGCCGTGGACTGCTCAGCCTGCTTGAAACAGAAGATCGTGCCCTGCAACGCGGTGCCTCAGCCGTGGCGTTCGACGGCATTTACGAATCCGCCTGGCGACTCATTCATGCCACAACGGTCAAGGATGCCTTGAATCTTGAACTGGAATCGTCTGCGGTTCGCGACCGATATGGCCGCAATGAATACGGTGAGAGTTTTCTCACCGCGCGACGACTCGTCGAAGCCGGCGTGCGACTGGTCACGGTCAACTGGATGTTCATCACACCACGCGCCAAGGTCTACAACGTGTGGGACGCACACGGCGGCCTGAACGATCTGGAGCATGGCGAAACCGGCTACGGAATGCTGAAGGCCCACTACTGTCTGCCAGCGTTCGATCAGGCATACTCGGCGCTGCTGGAAGATCTCTCCGCGCGAGGCCTGCTGGATGAGACTCTTGTGTCGTGCGTCGGTGAATTCGGGCGCACACCGAAGATTAATGCCGTCAATGGTCGCGACCACTGGCCATTTTGCTACTCCGGTGTCCTGGCTGGCGGAGGTGTTCAGGGCGGAATCGTCTACGGAGCCAGTGACAAGCAGGCGGCGTACGTCAAAGAGAACCCTGTCACTCCCGGCGACTATCTTGCCACTGTCTGTCAGGCCTGTGGTCTTGATCCAGCGCGCGAGGTTCGTGATCTTCAGGGTCGGCCGTTCAAAATCTGCGATGGTGAAGCGATCTCGGCAATCCTGTGATTTCGCGTTGATCCGCCACCACGCTCAGACAGCACTATCGGACTCGAATGAATTCAGACACGGCCCTCCCATCTTCCGACGAGTTGGCACTTCGGTATCTTGACCAGTTGCCATGGCCTCCGTATCCATTTCAGGAGAACGCGATTCTGACATGGTTCGATTCCGAAGACGGCATTCTTGTTTGCGCGCCGACGGGCACGGGCAAGACCCTGATTGCGGAAACCGCACTCTATGAAGCGTTGTTCACGGGGCGTCGCGCGTATTACACGACGCCGCTGATTGCTTTGACCGAGCAGAAATTTCGCGAATTGCAGGAGTCGGCTGTCCGCTGGGGATTTTCCGCCATGGACATCGGACTGGTGACCGGCAATCGTCGCGAGAACCCGGACGCCAGAATTCTGGTGGTTGTTGCTGAGATTCTGCTCAATCGACTGTTGTCGCCGGAAGAAGTCTCGTTCGACGACGTATCTGCAGTTGTCATGGATGAATTTCACAGCTTCAATGATCCTGAGCGAGGCATTGTGTGGGAGCTGTCACTGGGACTTCTTCCAAAGCACGCGAAGCTGCTGCTGATCAGTGCGACTGTTGGCAATGCGGTTGATTTTGTCGTCTGGCTGGCGCGGCAGCATTCGCGAAAACTTCGGTTGTTGCAGAGCGACGAACGCCGGGTGCCGCTGGATTTTCGCTGGATCGCCGACGAGTTTCTGCCGGACCAGCTGGAGATTATGGCGGACGGCGACGAAGAGGCTCGCTACACGCCAGCTCTGGTATTTTGTTTCAACCGCAACGAATGCTGGAGCGTCGCCGAACAGCTCAAAGGCAAACGCATGCTGGCCGATGGACAGCAGAAACTTCTGGCGGCTGAGATTGATCAGGTCGATTGGTCAACCGGGGCTGGTGGGAAGCTGAAGCAATTCCTCATGCGCGGCGTCGGGATTCATCATGCGGGACTGCTCCCGAAGTATCGCCGGATCATTGAACGGCTGTTTCAGAAGAAGCTGCTGAGCATCTGTGTCTGCACGGAAACCCTGGCAGCGGGGATCAATCTTCCGGCCAGATCTGTTGTGATGACATCGCTGCTCAAGGGACCGCCACGCGCACTGAAGCTGATTGAAGCGAGCGCAGCCCATCAGATGTTCGGTCGGGCCGGACGACCGCAGTTTGACACGCGGGGATATGTGTTTGCGGTCGCCCACGAAGACGATGTCCGAATGTTTCGCTGGCAACAGAAGTATGATGAGATCCCGGAAGACACCAAGGATCCGATGCTGCTTCGCGCGAAAAAGAATCTTAAGAAGAAAATGCCTCGACGACGTGACGGCCAGCAATACTGGACCGAGCGACAGTTGCAGACGCTGCGGGAAGCTCCGGCCGCCAGGCTGGCCAGTCGCGGCCGATTTCCATGGCGATTGCTGGCGTATTTCATTCGCAAGTCCGGGATGGTGATGACGCTGCAGGACGCCGTGCGCCGCCGACTGCTGGATTCCGGTGAAAAAGACGACGCGGAAAAGCAGCTGATCAGGATGCTGATTACGCTGGAAGCCGGTGGCTTCATTACGCTCGAACCGCCACCACCCAAGTCCTCTGCGGCTGTGTTGTCTGGCGTCGCGACGGAAGGCCCGGTGTTTCATTCCGTGCGTGCCGGGGATGTGACGAGCGAACTCCTGCCGGCATTCACCACAGCGACGGTTTCCGTACGCGACAGCCGCTGGGTGTCGTCACATCTCGCTCCAATGGTCGAGGAAGGTACGACAGCTGGCGAAGTCGGTGAAGTCATTCACTTCGATGCCACCGAAGCGCCGGAAGATTTCGGAGACGACGTCGCAGGCGATGATGCCCCGGATTCTGATGAGGCCGGTGCCCCGACCGCGATTGAGTCACCTGATGTCGCGGACAAAACCGATGCCATGGCCACTGAAGCCCCTTCCGAACCACCGCGTGTGGGCCTTCTGGGAAAGATGATTCAGGAAGCTCGCAAGGACGGCAGCGCAATGACCGGACATGCGTCGCAGGAATCGAAGCGTGAACCGAAACCGCCTAGCGCTGAAGAAGTGATGCTGTCGGAGTATTCGCCGCGTCTGGCGATCGCGACCGAACAGATGTCGTTGCTGCTGCCGTTTCGCAGTATCAATTCGATTTACGGCGTGTTCCTCGCTGAACAGATGCACAAGGCCAACTACGAAGAGCGTCTCCAGTTGCTCGAAAGCGCGCTCGATCTGCCGTCGTCGGTGGCCAGTCAGGTACGCGTTCCCTCGCCCGAGTTGATGCCGGACGGTACTTTATCGACTGACTATCTGAATCCATTGCTTTTGTCGCGAGGCATCGTGACTCAGCAGGAACTTACAGGATATTATGACGAAGTGAATCGCCGTCGCATCTATCCGCTGCCGCTGGGCGATCGAATGCGGATGCTGTTCCACAGCGAGTATCCGGGGATCTCAGACGTCTATGTTCGCAGCGTCTGGTGTATCGGCGATCTGCTGCGTTTTGGAGGCAATTTTGATCGCTACGTGCGAGCTCGCGAACTGACGAAGCAGGAAGGCATCATGTTTCGCCATTGCCTGCGCATGATTCTGCTGTGCGGAGAGTTCGCGCAACTGGAACCACCCGGCCTTGACCCTGCCGAATGGCGCCACGACCTTGCCGAACTCGCGTCCATCCTCACCGAATCCTGCCGCGCCGTTGATCCGAGCAGCACGGACGAAATCATCACGACGTTGAAGAATCAGGCAGAGGGCCTGAATCACTTGTAGGATGGACATTCATGTCCGTCGCATGGCCCTGAAAGACGATCGAAGCGACGATTATTCTGCGGTGACAGCCGTTCGCCAATACGACGGTGCCTGCCAAGCATCCCGGATATGAATCTCCAGGTTACGGGATCTCAGTTCCCGCTACGGAGTGACGGGGCACATTACTCATAACTCGTCGAGTTCGTCATCCGTAACGACGGGCACAAATTCGACGTTCTGATACAGTTCGGCTAGCGCCAGTTCGCAGTCAATCTCAGGCAGCGGGATGATCGCATCGAGTCCCGTGTAAACCACACGATCGAAACCACTATCGCCGCGTCGATAAACCAGCACCCCTGCCGAAGCCTGCTCGACAAGTATGTAGACGCACAGTGAGTCGATCGACAAATACGCTTCACGTTTTTCGTACTCGTCGGTTCGTCGAGTGGATTCGGAGATCACTTCGACTATGACGATGGGCGCATCGTGGAAACTGTCACTATCCGCGTTCGGCTGGCAAACCACCGAAGCATCCGGATAGTAGAATCGCGTTCCCCGGCTGAGGCGAACGCGGACCTTCATGTCCGAGTTGAACGCCTCGCACTTATGTCCACGAAGCTGCGCATGCAGTGTTCCTGTGGCGTTCGAAGCAATGCGGCTATGCTGCACTGTCCCGCCAGCCATCGCATACACGACGCCATCGACGTATTCGTGTTTCCGTTTTGCAATTCGCTCACCGGCGAGGTAATCGCGAACGGAAATCGGCTGAAATCGGGATGCGGTACTCATGCGGTGATTCTACCGCGTTCCGCATCCGCTGCCAATCGAACCCTTAAACACACGCCGAAGTCCATCTATCACGGAACACGATCAAATGAATATTCCGGATGATCTCCAGGACGATGGGTTCTCACGCAGGCTTTCCTGCCGAAGTTAAGGCTTCCGTTCGCGTTACACAGCGGTCAGGAGTTCCCGTACGACACTTGATATTTCGATCGACTGATTCAGAGCCTCGACGATCTCAGGCACCAGGTCGTGCGCACGTTCGGACGGGATCTGACATGTTCCGGCAGCCGGATGGCCGCCGCCGCCGTGCTTGAGCATCAGATCGCCGACATCGACGGGGTTCGTGCGGTTCAGAATCGACTTGCCAACGGCAATCACCGTAGAGCCAGGTTGTTTGCTGCGAAGCAGATGAACTGAAATGTTGCATTCGGGGAACAGGGCGTATGCCAGAAACCGATTGCCGCAGTAGAGCACCTCTTCATCACGCAGATCGATCACGGCGACGCTGCCATACAGGCCGGAGCAGCGTGCAATCTGCTCGATATAGTCCTGACGCTGCAGATTGTACAACTCCACTCGTTCATGTACGTCAGGCAGGTTCAGAATTGTGTCGATCGTATGACTGCGACAATAGTCGATCAGCGACATCATCAACTGATAGTTCGAAATGCGGAAATCCCGAAATCGTCCAAGGCCGGTTCTCGGGTCCATCACAAAGTTCAGCAGAACCCAGTGTTTTGGGAGAAGGATCTCTTCGCGTGAAAAGCGACCGGCATCACATTGATCGACCGCCGTCATCATTTCGGGATTGATGTTTTTAAAGCGTGAGCCACCACCGAAGTAATTATAGACAACCCGGGCTGCGGAATCTGCATCAGAATCCAGGATGTAATTCTGCCGAACCGTACTTCCATTTCGCAAAGCTTCGCTGTGATGATGATCGAAGCACAGGTGACAGGCAGCGACATAAGGCAGATTTGTGATAATGTCGCGAGGTGTGATTTCTATCAGTCCATCCTGCATGTCCTTCGGATGCACAAAACTGATGTCGTCGATCATCTGCAGCTCACGCAGCAGCGCGGCGCTGACAAGTCCATCGAAATCGCTGCGAGTGACAAGCCGGTAATTGAAGGACGGTAGCGTCATGGTTGATATCTTAGCGCAGGAGTTCACAGGCTGACGAAGTGGTGTTGGCGCATCGGGGCGGATGAAAAAGCGCAGGCGACCACCAGAAACCTAGGTTGCTGTTTGATCTGCAGGCACCGCGACGTCTCTTGACTTGACCAAAGCCAAACATGCGGTAGTCCGATCGTAACGATTGTGCGTTTCAGACTCCTGGGAGGAGCGGACCAGCAGATTCTCAGTGGCGTCGGAAGACTTTCGCTTCGGGCAGGAATTCAACCTGAGCATCCAGCGGAAAGATCGGTCGCGGACACCGCGTGTGGCCAAGATACGGCAGATTGGCACTCGAAGAACCTGGTGCATCCACATGTGTCATTTTAGCGCACCAGTCGGCGTACATGTGATGCTGACAATGCGGTGATTTGACGACGACCGCGTCGAAGTTCCGCGGATTCTGTCCGTGCGCAAAGTAGAATGACCGATCGTAAAGATTGATGGGATTGCTGCTGACGACAATCGTGAAGTTGTCTGCTTCCAGCACAGCTGTGGGTCCTGCCAGCCATTCCTCCCCGAACGACTCACTGCGAAATCGACCATCGGCAAGCAATCGCACCTTTGCGGTAATGCTGAGCGGCTGAAATCGATCAGGATCTCTTGTACCGCCGATTGTCGTTTTGATTTGGGCACCGATTCCAGCGGCGAATGCATCACTGACTGCGGCGGCATCAACGATGGGCAGCAGTGCCCGGCCGGTGTAACCCGCCTCCATCAGTTTTCGCAGAATCGCATTGCTGTCACCCGACGCGCCGGAACTTGTGGCGTCGGCGGCATCTACGAACGCCATTGTGCCCTTTGTATGGACTGACGCTATTCGTGCCATTTCGTCGAGACTGACGAGCGGCACCTGCATGACAGCATGATTTTCCCAGAATTTCGTCGCGATGAGCAATGCTTCGCGTTTCGCAAGGTCGATGTCATGATCGGTGACGACAAAACTATACGTCTGCAGTGCCGGAACGTCGGTAAAGGGATTGCCAATGAACATCCCGGCCGAAAGCCCGCGCGAACCAGTCTCAGCTGCCTGCGCCATGCGAATACATTCGCCGAAGCGCCCCGTGGCCGTGATGAGTTCATCGCCCCGCACCAATGCGGGAATCGCCACTTTCGCCGTCACCGGTTTAACTACGCCGGCGACAATCTTCAGCAGCAGACGTGCAGCCCGCTCGCCCGTCTCGAAGAAATCCACATGCGGATACGTGTGGTAAGCGACGATGGCATCGCTGTGTTCCAGCATGCGGTCTGTCAGAATTCCGTGCAGGTCCAGTGAAACGACGATCGGAATTTCTTCGCCAAGAATTCTGCGTGTTTCTGCCAGCAACCAGCCTTCGGGATCAAGTTCTTCCTCACTCGCCATCGCCCCGTGCATGCAGAAATAAACACCATCCACCGGCGGAGCAGCCCGGATCGATTCCAGAAACTCGCCGGCAATCCGTTCCCACGCCGCTTTGGCCAGAGTACCGCCGGAGGAAATAAAGAATGCGCTGTAAGCAGGGACAACTACGACGTCGGTCGCCCCATCAAGGACGGTTAAAGCTCCGCCGACCTCGTTGCGCACTGTGCGGTGATAATCGATCAACTCACGCCCGCGCCGGATTCCGAAATCGCCGTATTCACTAAGATACGGATTGAAGGTGGAGACTTCCTGTTTACATTCGGCAATAAGTATTCGGGGCATGGTGTTTCCCTCAGTGGAGCTGCCGCTGTCATGCGTTGCGGACTTCGTCGAGACTCACCTGTTTGGCAATCACGGCCACACAATCACCCTGCTGGGTGAGACAAGGTGCCCGCATCGTGACGAGATAACCATTGCTCTGAGCAATGATCATTTCCGGCGGACGGTCGGGACGTTCCAGATGATGGATGTGACCAACGGTGTCGCCCTTCTGCACATGGTCACCAAGCTCGATGCCAACTTCGAATACGCCCGATTCCGGAGCGAGCAGATAGTCCTCCCGGTTCAATGCCTGTGTCAGAATCGCGGGTGCCTTGCCGAGACTCGCGCGAGTCTGTTCCTGCCCACGCAGGGTTCCGACGTGAATGAGTACATTTCGCAGACCGTTTTGAGCAATCCGATGCACGCTGGCAGGAATACACTCGCCGCCACCCAATTCCGTGGTCACCACAAGTTTGCCTTGATTCTCCGCTTCGACGGGAAGCAGTCCAGAACCAGCGATGTCGGCGTACAGGAAGCAAAACTCGGTGTTCCACGCGAGCATCGCTGCCAGCATTTTTCGGCGTTGTTCCAGATCGGAAACCAGATGCATGTGCGAGCAGGGGACGAATTCCATGCTCCGCCCGCCGGAATGGATGTCGATCACGACGTCGCTCAGCGGGAAAAGAACGGTCGTCAGAAAGTGCGCGATCTGGCCCGTGACAGTACCTTCCGGAGTACCGGGAAACGCACGATTCATGTTCATGCCGTCGAGTGGCGACAGTCGCGTCGCCGCACGAGCTGCGGGGAAATTGAGCGACGGAATCAGGATGATGCGCCCCGTGACCATGTCCGGCGTTAGTTCGCGAGCGAGTTTCATCGCAGCGACCTGCCCCTGATATTCGTCACCGTGATTTCCGCCAAGAATCAAGACCGTCGGGCCGCTGCCGTTGGCCACAGTGGTGATGGGAATCATCACATTCGCCCAGCCACCCAGATTGTGCGAATACGGCACTTGCAAAAAGCCCTGCTGTTTGCCGGGCTTTTGAAAATCGACGGATGTAAACAGCATAGCAGTCTCAGCGGCAGGCATGTTGGCAGGCGGGAAGGAGTCAACAAGGACGATAGGCTATCATCCGCAGCGACCAGTTGGAAGCATGGTTCAGTAGCTTGACTCTTTGAGTCGAGTGCTCCCGTAGCTTGACTCTCTGAGTCGAGTTCATCGTAATACTCGACTCAGAAAGTCAAGCGACTGTCACAGAGGAATACACAAATGATCTCAATCGACCTGTCCGGCAAAGTGGCCGTCATTACCGGCGGCATTCAGGGGCTGGGCAAAGCGACGGCTGCGATGCTTTTGCGATCAGGGGCAAACGTCGCGGTGAATTATTTTGACGACTCTGCCGGCGTCTGTCGTCAGCGAGCTGAAGACGCCGCGAAAGAATGGGGCGAAGCAGGCATGGTCATGGCCGCCGATGTTCGCAGTCGCACCGATATGACAGCGTTCTTCGAAGCCGTGAAAACCAAATTCGGACGCATCGATTTTCTGGTGAACAACGCGGCCATCCTGCGTGATCGATCCGTCAAAAACCTGACGGATGAAGATTGGGATGCCGTCGTGGATACAAATCTGTCGGCAGTCTTCAAAGTCAGCCAGACAGTATTACCGTTTCTGCAGGACGGTGGTCGCATTGTGAATATGGCCTCGATTTCCGGTGTCATCGGGTTCTTCGGGCAGGCGAATTATTCTTCGGCGAAAGCCGGCGTGATTGCCTTCACCAAAGTCCTCAGTCGAGAACTGGCATCACGGCGGATCAATGTGAACGCAGTCGCTCCGGGAGTTGTGCTGACGGAAATGGGGGCCTCGATTCCGGAAGCAGCCCGGGAGCAGATGCTGGCTCAGATCCCGATGAAACGGTTTGGCGAACCGGACGAAATCGCTTCCGTCATTTTGTATCTGTGCAGCGATTTGTCATCCTACGTGACCGGCCAGACGCTGCACGTCAACGGCGGCTGGTGGGGATAGGGCGCGCGGTGCCAGCGTTCCAGCGGGTTGTTGAATGAATCGTTTGACCCCGAGCCGCAGGTTTTGAAGTTGCGCAATTGCAGTATTCGTCGCGAAATCGTAGCTTGACTCTCCAGAGTCGAGCCCCGTACGTAGCGAAAAACTCGGCTC